>JALYLW010000052.1 GCA_030774055.1 Acidobacteriota bacterium | reverse complement strand
GCTTAGGGTCAGCATTGATGGCAGCCAGCAATTGCTGCTGCGCCTCGCGGTAGCGCCTTTGGTGCATCAGGGCGATGCCATAAACACGACGGAGCTCTGCGTCCCGCGGCTGTTGCTGCACCAGCTTCTCGTATAACGGCGCGGCCTTCTCCCATTTTCCACCCACCGTATAGACGGCAGCGAGTTCCCGCGCCAGGCTGGGATCGTCGGGCGTGGCAGCCAAGCCAGCCTCAAACTCGGTCGTAGCTTCCGGGTATTTCTTCTGCGCCGCGAGCAGCCGGCCAAATTGTACGCGAGCGGCAGCGTCCCCCGGGTTCGCGTCAAGATACTTGCGCAGCATCGCCTCGGCCCCAGCGAAATCCTTCTGCTCGGTCGAAACATTCACCAGCCCTGCCAATGCTTCGCTCGATTTGGGATCGAGAGCAAGGGCCTGGCGGAATTCTGTCTCGGCGTCGCGATACTTTTTCTGCTTTTCGAATACAACCGCAGCCGAGAGGTGTGGTTCCGGATCTTTGGGGCGCAACTTTGCCGCCTCGCCATATGCAGCGACCGCATCCTCGGGATGGCTGGCTTCCAGGACCCGCGCCAGGGACAGCCACGCACGCGCTCGACCCTCCTCGACCTTGGCCGTGGGCTTGAGTTGCGTCGCAGCACGCAAATACTTTCCTGCGTCTGGGTCATTGGTGCGGGCGAGGAGCAGGCCAAGGTTCAAGTTGGATTCGAAAACATCTGCCTTGGCAGCGACCGAGCGGCGGTAGGCTTCGATCGCGGCGGCCGGCTTCTGGGTCTGTCCGTAGACGTAACCCAGATAAAACCAGGCCTGATAGTCCTGCGGAGAAGCGACTGTCGCCGCCTTGAGCTTGGCCTCGGCGGTGACATAGTCGTGCTTATCGAGAGCCGCTTCGGCCTCGCGCACCAAGGCGGTGGCTGCCGGCTCCACTGCCGCCTCGCGACGGTGGCGGACCGTGGTGCCGCTGGACTGGGCGGCTCCATCAGCCGCGAGGAGGCAAGCCAGAAGCCCGGCGGCAATGAGTCTATTTGCGTCCATTAGAACGTGAGTTGCCGTTGCTGGATAAGATGCGGCCAAGCCATTTTCCGGTATGCGATTTGTTGCTCCTGGCAATCGCTTCCGGCGGCCCCACCGCAACCACTTCGCCACCCCGGTCGCCGCCCTCCGGCCCAAGATCGATCACCCAGTCTGCCATCTTGACCACGTCGAGGTTGTGCTCGATGACGAGGATAGAGCCTCCTGCCTCGATCAAGCGCCGAAAGGCGGCCAGGAGTTTCGAGACGTCGTCGAAGTGCAGCCCAGTCGTCGGCTCGTCAAAGATATAGAGAACACCCTTCGGGATGGGCCGCTTGCCCGCGTTGCGTCCAGGCTCGAGGGTAGCAGGCTCGCGATTCGATTTGGGCTGCAGATGTGCCGCTAGCTTCATGCGCTGCGCCTCGCCGCCTGAAAGAGTGGTGGCCGATTGGCCTAGGCGCAAGTATCCGAGGCCGACCTCGTCAAGAACGCGTAACTTGTCGGTGATCTTAGGCACACCGGAGAAAAAGTGCAGCGCCTCGCGCACCGTAAGATTCAGCACTTCATGGATGTTCTTGCCGTGGTATCGGATCTCGAGTATCCCGGGCTTGTAGCGCGTTCCCTTGCATTCCTCGCAGATCAGTTCGACATCCGCGAGGAATTGCATTTCCACGGTAACGATGCCATCGCCCTCACAGACGTCGCATCGACCGCCCGGTATGTTGAAAGAGAAGTGTCCAGCCGTGTAGCCGCGCTTTTGCGCTTCGGGCAGGGAGGCAAAGACTTCACGGATGCAGTCGAACGCCTTGATGTAAGTCACCGGGTTCGAGCGCGGCGTTCGGCCTATGGGCGATTGGTCGACCAGGATGACTTCGCTCACATACTGCGAGCCTTCCAATCTTTCGTAACTACCGGCGCCGGACCCCGGGGCCAACTGCCCGGTGGCCGCGGCGAGGGCGATGTAGAGGACGTCATGTACCAAGGTCGACTTGCCGGATCCGGAGACGCCGGTGATGGCAACGATCATTCCCAATGGGATGACGAGGTCGATGTCTTTCAGGTTATGAGCGCGGGCGCCGAACAGTTTCAACTGGCGAGCGCCCGGCAGGCGGCGTTGTGCGGGTGGTTGAATGCGCAAGTCACCTGAGAGATAGCGCCCAGTGAGGGACTGATGCATCTTCTTGATCTCGTTGAACGTGCCGGCAGCCATCACCTTCCCGCCTGTCTCGCCGGCTCCGGGACCCAAGTCAAGGATGCGGTCGCTCGCCTTCATGATCTCAGGGTCGTGCTCGACCACGAGGATCGTGTTTCCCAAATCACGCAGGTCGTGCAGGATCTTCACGAGCCGGTTGGTATCCCGGCTATGCAACCCGATAGAAGGCTCATCGAGGACGTAGAGCGCGCCCACAAGGCGCGAGCCGAGCGAGGTCGCCAATTGGATACGCTGCGCTTCGCCGCCGGACAGGGTGGAAGACAGGCGGTCGAGCGTGAGGTACTCGAGTCCCACATCGAGCAGGAACTTGAGCCGCTCGCGAACCTCTTCAAGCACCTTTCCGGCAATCTCCTGCTCTTGCTTGGTCAGCTTGAGCGCAGCGACGAACCTGGCCGCTCCTTCGACGGTGAGCGAGCAGACTTCGCAAATGTTCTTGCCATTGATCTTCACCTGCCGCGCTTCCAAGCGAAGCCGCGAGCCGCCGCAGGTTGAGCAGGTCGCATAGCCACGATAGCGGCTGAGGAAGACGCGAACGTGGAGCTTGTATTTCTTGCGCTCCAGATACTCGAAGAACCCAGTAACGCCATCGAAGCTGCGGTCGCCCTCGATGATCATGTGCTGCTGATCACGCGGAAGGTCTTCCCAGGGGACATCCATGGGGATGTTTTTACTGCGGGCGAACTTCTTAAGCTCCTGGAACAGCGGCCGGTACTTTGGCTTCGTCCAGGGCTCGATCGCGCCCTCATTGAGGGTCTTCGTCTTGTTGGGGATCACCAGGTCGAGGTCAAAGTCGATGGTGTTGCCGAAGCCCTGGCACTTCGGGCAAGCACCGTACGGATTATTGAAAGAAAATAGGCGTGGCTCAGGTTCTTCGTAACGGATGTGGCACTTCTTGCATTCAAACCGTTGCGCGAACCGCAGCCGCTGCGGTTGCTGGCCTTCCGCCGGCGCGGTCTCAAACACGACCTCGCCGGTATCGCGATAGGCGATCTCGATGGCATCGACCAGCCGGGCCCGAATCTCCGGCGACACGACGAGGCGATCGACGAGAACGAAGACCGGTTCGTTGAATCTGACCTCGAGCAGCGACTCCGGGGTCGAGAACTCGAAGACCCGGCCATTCTGATAAAGCCGATTGAACCCGCGTTTGCGCAGGTCGAAGAGCCGATCGCGCAGGATATCTTCGTCGCCACGACCCTCGGCTTTGGCGGTCTTCTTGGTCCCCTTTTTCTTTCCCTCAGTCGGGGGCTTATGACCATGCACGTGCAGGGGAAAGAGGACGTTCAGCCGGGCGCCTTCTCCGAGCGCCAGTACGGCTTCGACGATCTCGTCGACCGTATCTTTCTTGACCTCATCTCCGCACTGATAGCAGTACGTGCGGCCAATACGCGCGAACAGGAGCCGCAGATAGTCATAGATCTCCGTGGCGGTGGCGACAGTGGAGCGGGGGTTACGAGTGGTGTTCTTTTGGCGGATCGCGATCGCGGGCGCGATGCCGTCGATCACGTCGACGTCGGGCTTCTCGATCCGCTCCAGGAACTGGCGGGCGTACGCGGAAAGAGACTCCACGTAGCGGCGCTGGCCCTCAGCGTAAATCGTGTCAAAGGCGAGCGAAGACTTGCCGGAGCCGGAGACGCCCGTCACCACCGTCATGGTGTTGTGCGGGATCTCGAAGTCGATGTTCTTCAGGTTATGGACGCGCGCTCCGCGTACGACAATGCTTTCGCTGGACATGCCCCTCGGGACCGATTGCGCACCTCTCCCAGCTCGGCTGGGAGGGTGGAAGAATCCTTTTATTATACGCCGCGCAGAAGAATGTCCTGGCGAGCGGGGGAGAGGCGTCGCTCGGCGCTTATTTGTTGCGCTTGTAGAAGAAGGCGAGCCCGACGAGCCCTGCCATCATGCTGACGGGGGGCACCAGCAGAACGATCACGCCATGCAGAAGCGAGCGCTCGGCCTTCGAGCCGGCGGCATGCGCGCCAGTGGAGCACATGGCGCATTGTGCGGACGCCGGCGCCGCCGCGGAGAGCAGCAGGGCAAGCGTCGCAAGGAGTGCGCAGCGTCTCATCGTCCAGTACCCAGCGTGATGATGCGCTCCGCGTCGACGAAGAACACGAACATAAGCATGAGGCAGATAATCAGTGAGCCCATCAGTACCCACTGCATCACGCGCGTTTCGCCCTTCAGGTGCATGAACCAACCGATGATGAGCACTGATTTCACGAGTGAGAGGGCCATCAATACGATCAGCATGTGCAGCGGAGCGAAGACCTGGTCATAGGCGAGCGCGATCTCGACCACGGTCAAGGCGAGCAGCGCTCCCCAGACATAGAAGTAGACGGCTTTGCTCTCGGCGTGGGTGTCCGCGTGCTGTTGCTGGGCGATCTCCATACGCTTCGCTCCTAGACGATCTTGGTGGACATCAAGTAGACCAGCGGGAAGATGAACATCCAGACCAAATCGACAAAATGCCAGTACAAGCCGCCAACCTCTATATCGTGAGCATCGTACTGCTTCGGTTTGAGCCACAGGATGATGCCTACCACGAGAATGGCACCGATGATGGGATAGGTGAGCCAGTGGAAGGTGCTCCATTTCGGGATGAAGAACGTCCCGATGGCGGCGAGCGCCATCACCGGCAGCCACTTCCGCCCAAACGCCAGCACTCCCAGGTAGATCACGCCGATGGTGACGTGCAACATGTGCATGCCGGTGAGCGCGAAGAAAGTGCCCGCGAACTGCGGGACCGTGCTCGCCTGCTTGCCGAGCTCAGTCGCTTCGGCGTGCGGCATCGCAGGGAAGATCGAGAGCGTCATGCCTTCGGCGCGCAAACCATTCCACTCCCAAGCGTGCAGGACGATGAATGCCGTGCCGAAGAACATGGTGGCGACCAACCAATAGCGCGTCCAAGTGCGGTCGCGTCTGCCGGCGGCGAGCACGGCGAGCACCATGGTGACCGAACTCGAGAGCAGGCACGCGGTCATCACGCTGGCGTTGGCGATGGAGTGTCTGCCGAACGGCGTGGGCCAATTCGGGGTCGCGATACGCCCGTAGCTGTAGGCGAACAGCAGGGCTCCGAAGGTCAGTGAATCGGAGAGCAGGAACAGCCACATCCCGATCTTCTTCGAATACGCCCCGAGAAGCGGCGGTTCGAAAGCGCCCGCGTCGTTCGCCGCATGATGCACGACTGCATCGGCCATCGTCAGGTCTCTCCTCGTCTCATTTCAAGAACTGCAACAACGCGAAGATGTAAACCCACAGGACTGCCATGAAGTGCCAATAGATCGAAGTCACGTCCACGACCAGCAGCCGGCGGGCGACGCTGCGATGCAGCAGCGCCGTCATTTCGGCGTAGAGCAACGCGACCATGCCGCCCGCAAGGTGGATCGCGTGGAGCACGGTCAGAACATAGAAGAACGAACTGGACGGGTTCGAAGACATGTACACGCCATGGGCGCGCAGCTGGTTCCAGACCAAGACCTGTCCGACCAGGAAACCGATGCCCAGTACGACGGCTGCCGGCAGCCACGGGGGATCGGTCGTCTGGCTGTCACCTACGGCCGCGGCGATCGCATACTGTCGCTTCAGGCTGCGGCGCGCCAGGTCGAGTGCGATGCTGGAGAACAGCAGCAGCGCCGTGTTCAGGCCGAGTGCGGCGAGCGGAAGCGTCATCGGCCGCCAGTCATTGCTATAAAAGCCAGTGTCCGGATCGATGGTCGAGGCACCCTGGCGCACGATGTAGGCGCTGGTCAGCGCGATGAAAAGCATGCTCACCGCGATCAGGCCGACGACCATACCCAGCCGGTAACGCCGCAAGCGTTCACGGAAATCCGGAGCACCGTCATTGCTGCCGCCACCATTGCCGTCACCGCGCCCGGGAGGCAGCCCCGGACCGCCACCACCGTGCTTCTTGTCGAGTTCCAGTGTCGCTGGCATGGTCGCCATGATCTTCTACTTGCGATCTTCTAACTATCTACGGTCTGCTACTCCGCCGCCAGCGGCTTGTCTTCCTTGGAGACATGGCCGCCGTGAGGGGTTGGATCGTTCTGCATCACGAAGTCGTTCGGAGCGCCGGGCACCGAGTATTCATACGGGCCGTGATGGACGACTGGCGTTGCGCCGGCAAAATTGTCGTGTGGTGGCGGGGTGGTAGTGGTCCACTCCAGCGTGGTCGCGTTCCACGGATTGTCGCTGGCCGGTTTCCCCTTGAACATCGACCAAAAGAGGTTCACGACGAAGATAAACTGCGCCGCGATGGTGATGATCGCCGCGTAAGTGACGAACCTCTCCACCGGCATCAGGTCATGTAGCCATGCGACCTCGGTGAGTTGCGAGTAGCGTCGCGGACGCGCCGCCATGCCTTCGTAGTGCATCGGCATGAAGATGGCGTAGGTGCCGATGAGCGTGAGCCAGAAGTGGGCCTGCGCCATAGGCTCGTTCATCATGCGCCCGAACATCTTGGGGAACCAATAGTAGGTCGCGGCAAAGATGCCGAAGATAGCGGCCACGCCCATGATGAGGTGGAAGTGGGCGACCACAAAGAATGTGTCGTGCAAGTAGATGTCGAGCAGTGGCTGGGCCAGGAAAGGTCCGCTGAGCCCACCCGAAACGAAGAGCGAGACGAAGCCAACGGCGAACAGCATCGGGGAGTGGAACTGCACGCGTCCGCGCCAGATGGTGCCGAGCCAATTGAAGGTCTTGATGGCGGAGGGGACGCCGATGGCCATGGTCATCAGCGAGAAAGCGAAGGCGGAGTAGGGGCTCAGGCCGCTCATGAACATGTGGTGTCCCCACACAAAGAAGCCGAGAACCCCGATACCCACGATGGCATACACCATCGCCTTGTAGCCGAAGATCGGCTTGCGCGAGAAAGTAGAGAGCAGCTGCGACGCGACTCCCATGCCCGGCAGAATGGCGATGTAAACCTCAGGGTGTCCAAAGAACCAGAACAAGTGCTGCCACAGCAGTGGCGAGCCGCCCTTGTGCATGACCTGCGTCCCATTGACAACCAGCCCACCCGGAACGAAGAAGCTAGTGCCAAGGTTGCGGTCGGCGAGCAGCAGGATGCCGGCGGAGAGCAGCACGCCGAAGGCGAGCAGCGCGAGGATAGCGGTGACGAACCACGCCCAGCAGGTAAGCGGCATACGCATCAGCGACATGCCCTTGCAGCGGAGATCGAGGACAGTAGTGATGAAGTTCAGCGCGCCCATCAACGAGGCGACACAGAAGATGGCGATGGAGATGATCCAGAGGTCGGCGCCGAGCGTTTCGCCGGGACCGGCGGAGGGGATGGCGCTCAGCGGCGCATATCCGGTCCAGCCATGGAGCGGCGCGCCGCCCTCGACGAAGAAGGCTGCGATCATCACGAGGAAGGAAACAAAGGTCGTCCAGAACGAGAGCATGTTCAAGACGGGGAATGCCATGTCGGGAGCCCCGATCTGGATGGGCAAGAAGTAATTCCCGAATCCCGACTGCGGTGCGGTCGTCAGCACGAAGAACACCATGAAGGTGCCGTGCATGGTCAACAGCGTGAGGTACATCTCCGGCTTGATCTCGCCCAGGATCGGAATGTGCGCTCCGGGCCAGATCAGGTGGATGCGCATCAGCAGTGACAGCAGCATGCCGATGAACACCGAAGCCAGCGCGAGGAAGTAGTACTGGATGCCGATGACCTTATGGTCGAGGCTGAAGACGTACTTGCGGATGAAACCCGTCGGCGCTGCGTGCTCATGCGTCGCGTGTTCGGTGTGTTCCGCCATAGGCTCTCTGCTTCTCCTGTGTCCTGGGTGACCGCTACTGCGCTGCCTTTTCCGCTTCGCGCCCTACCAGCCACGTGTCGTAATCCTGTTGGCTCACTACTCTCAAGATGCCGTGCATCTTGTAATGTCCGAGGCCGCACAGCTCAGCGCAGGCGAACTCGTATTCGCCGATCGCGGTCGGCCGGAAGTGCATGGGGATGATCAGGCCGGGGACTGCATCCTGCTTGAAGCGCATGGCGGGAATATAAAAGCTGTGGATCACGTCCTGTGCCCGCAACAAAACTTCTACCTCGCGGTTCACCGGCACCACCATCGTACCGACGACGATGTCATCCTTGGCCGCGGGATCAGTGGTATCCACGCCGATGGCTGCCTCGTTGCCGGCGGAAGCGTCGATCTCCGCCGGGTTCACCTTGGCGAACTTCCCATCCGGCCCCGGATAACGGAAGTACCAGGCGAACTGCACAGCGGTGACCTCCACCTTGATCGCGTCTGGCGCCGCCGGCTGGAAGCGCTGCTCACTCCACGCCTTCGCGCCGGCAAGGTTCAGTCCTATGAAAAGGATGGCGGTGAGGACCGTCCAAATCATTTCGAGACCGGTATCACCGTGACTGTAGTGCGCCTTCATAGCCTGCTTGTCGCGATACTTCCAAACAAAAAGGCCCAGCGCGAGCTGGGCGGCAAGAAAGACGATCCCCATCAGGGCGTAAGTGATGGCGAACTGCCGGTCGATCCCGGCCGCCGCCGCCGATGCGCCTGCGGGCATCCACCAGGTTTTAGCGAAGAAGAACCATGAACTGGCCAGGGTGATCAGCCAGATGACGAACAGCAGTGCCAACCCCATCCTCGGCCCTCGTCGAAAGATTTTTGGACGACTCGTGCAAGCGCGCGGGTGATGAACCACCAACGCGAGCAAACGCGACAGTCTAGCGAAACGGGCGGGCTGGTGCAACTTGCGTGCGAAAAGCAGCGAAGTTACTTCGCGCCGTTGCGCGCCATCTTCAGGAATTCTTCGTGCACGCGCGTGCTGGCGGAAAGTTCGGGATGGAACGTCGCGGCTAATGTCTTGCCTTGGCGGACAAGCACCGGATCGTTGTTCTCGGTGGCGAGGACTTCCACTCCGGCGCCGACACGTGTGATCTTCGGCGCGCGGATGAAGACTAACTCGAGTGGCCCCAGAGTCGTTTCAACGTTGGCAACAAAACTTTCGTTCTGGCGGCCGTAGGCGTTGCGCCGGATGGCAATGTCGATGGCTCCCAGATTTTGCTGGGTTGGATTCTCCACGTCCTTCGCCAACAGGATCGCGCCCGCGCACGTGCCGAACGTAGGCTTGGTGCGGACGAACTCACGCAGCTTCTCAAGGAAGTCGTTCTCAGCAAGAAAATTCAGGAAGGTAGTCGATTCGCCGCCGGGGATGATGAGCGCGTCTACTTCGTCGAGCTGCTCCGGCTTGCGGACGAAGCGCACCTGGACGCCGAGCTTCTCCAGCACGCGCGCGTGCGCTTCAAAATCACCCTGGATCGCTAGTACGCCGACGGTCATAACCAATAAGCCCGGATGGCTACCAGCCGCGCTTCTGCAACAGGTCGGCTTCGGCGAGCGCCGCGACGGCCAGGCCCTTCATCGCGCCCGCGAGATCGTTCGAGACCTCGAGCAGGACTTTGGGATCATCGAAGTGTGTGCTCGCGCGCACGATGGCGCGGGCGCGACGCTCGGCTTCCGCCGGGTCACAGAAGCTCGTGGGGTCGTTCATGAAGATGCCGGAGCCGACAAAGACCGCCTCCGCGCCGAGTTGGCGGACCAGCGCCGCGTCAGCCGGCGTGGCAATGCCGCCGGCGGAGAAATTCGGGACGGGGAGCTTGCCCGCTTTTGCAACCATCTTCACCAGTTCGTAAGGCGCCTGGAGCTCCTTCGCCGCCGCGTACAGTTCCTGCTCGCTCAGGACGGTGAGTGCCTTCATCTGGCCGGTGATCTCACGCAGGTGCTTCACTGCGTGGACTACGTCGCCGGTACCGGCCTCGCCCTTAGTGCGGATCATCGCCGCGCCTTCCGCGATGCGGCGCAGCGCCTCGCCCAGGTTGCGCGCGCCGCAAACGAACGGCGTCTTAAAGGCGTGCTTATCCACGTGGTGCGCTTCGTCGGCCGGCGTGAGGACTTCTGATTCGTCGATGTAATCCACGCCGAGTTCTTGCAAGATCTGCGCCTCGGCGAAGTGGCCGATACGGCACTTGGCCATCACCGGGATGGAGACGGTCTCCATGATCTCGCGGATCTTCTTGGGAGAGGCCATGCGCGCCACGCCGCCCTCGGCACGGATCTGCGCTGGAACCCGCTCGAGCGCCATCACGGCAACCGCGCCAGACTTCTGCGCGATCTCAGCCTGGCGGGCGTCGGTCACGTCCATGATCACGCCGCCTTTGAGCATCTCGGCCAGGCCGGTCTTCAAGCGCAAGCCGGTATTTCCGTTTTTCTCGGACATACATCTCCTTCGGCTCACATCCGTCAGCAGGTATGTGGCTGGGAAGCCTTATTTTACATCTTTAGAGATTCGGCGCGGTCGTCTCTGGACGCAGAACTACTGGCGAGACGCCGTAGGGTCGGTCAGTGCCCCTTCGGAAGGTGTTTCGCAAACAGCTTCAGGGGGTCGATCGCGATGAACAGGCCGGTCGAGCGTGCTAGAACCTCGCCCTTCTCGTTGCGGATCTCAGCGGCATTGGTGTGCTTCCGTCCGCGGACGCGCACCTCGTAGCCTTCGACCATGATCGGCTTCCGCAGCGGCACCGGACGCATGTACTCCACTTGCATCATCTTGGTGAGCGCCACTACGTGGCGCAGCTTGTTCACCTTTCCCATGGCTTCATCGAGGATGGTTGCGATAACCCCGCCGTGCGCGTGCCCGGGCGGGCCTTGATAACGCTTGGGCAGGCGGAAGCGTCCAACACATCGCTGGCGCTCCTCGTCGAGATAGAACTTGAGCCGCATGCCATGGGGGTTGTCCTTGCCACAGCCAAAGCAACGGTTCTTGGGGATCTTCGTGTGCTTGGTACTGTGGCCGGCCAGATGTTTTGGTCTTGTCATGGGGACATTGCCAAGGGAACCAGCGATTCTAACACTGCGGTTTTTGCGCGCCCCTTCATGTATAAACGTCAGTTCCCACCGGCACCGGCCCCGCCAGATGGCACCCATAGGAGACTCAGTCGTGAATCGATTCCTAGTCGTTGTGGCTCTCATCCTCGCCCCCAGTCTCACGTTCGCGCAGGCGGCTGCGACGCAGCTCACGGCGCCCGCGATCACCAGCACGCCGGAGTCCGTGACCACTGAGCCGGACGTCGACACGAAGCAGAAGGAAAAGGAGCGGGCTAAGCCCGCCGCCACGGAAGAGAAGAAGGCGGCACAAAAACCGGAAGCCAAGTCCACCAAGAGCGGCGACAAGAAGGATGAGAAGAAAGAGGACAAGAAAGAACCGTTCTCCAGCGGCACTTTCAGTGGAATGAAGCTGCGCAATATCGGCCCATCGTTCACTTCGGGGCGCGTGGTCGACATCGCGGTCAACCCCCAAGATAAGGCTGAGTACTACATCGCGGCGGCTTCCGGTGGAGTATGGAGGACGATGAACTCGGGCATCACGTGGACTCCGGTGTTCGATGGCGAGGGCTCGTACTCCATCGGCGTCGTGGTGCTCGATCCGAAGAACCCGTGCGTGGTGTGGGTAGGGACGGGCGAGAACAACTCACAACGGTCGGTCGGCTATGGAGACGGCGTTTACAAATCCGAAGATTGTGGCAAGAACTGGAAGAACGTGGGACTCAAGCACTCCGAGCACATCGGGCGCATTGTCATCGACCCGCGCGACTCGAACGTTATTTACGTTGCGGCCCAAGGTCCGCTGTGGGGGCCGGGTGGCGACCGCGGCGTTTACAAGTCCACCGATGGCGGCAAGTCGTGGAAGAAGTCGCTCGATATCTCCGAGAACACGGGCGCGAGCGATCTAGCTCAGGACCCGCAAGATCCAGACGTGCTCTACACAACCGCCTATCAACGCCGGCGCCACGTCTTCACGCTCATCGATGGCGGCCCGGAGAGTGCGATCTATAAGTCGACTGACGCGGGGAAGACGTGGAACAAGATCAACTCCGGTTTGCCGAGCGTGGACCTCGGGCGCATCGGCATCGCCATCTCGCCCGCCGATCACAACGTTCTGTATGCGGTAGCGGAGGCCGCCGAGCAGAAGGGCGGCGTATTCCGCTCGACCGACCGGGGTGCGAACTGGGAGAAGCGCAACGACTTTCAGAACGGGAGCATGTACTACGGCCACGTCTATCCGGACCCGAAGAACGTGGATCGCGTTTTCATCTCGGACACGCTGTTGCGCGTCTCGGATGACGGTGGCAAGACGGTGCGTCGCGTCGGCGATCGGAACAAGCACGTGGATTCCCATGTGGTGTGGATCGATCCCGATGACACGCAGCACATCCTGGTCGGCACCGATGGCGGCGCTTACGAGAGTTATGACCGCGGGGCGACCTGGGGCTTCAAGCAGAACCTGCCGCTGACGCAGTTCTACGACGTGGACGTAGATAACTCGCTGCCGTTCTACTACGTCTGTGGGGGCACGCAGGACAACTTATCGATGTGCGGCCCGTCACGCACACGCAGCGCCAGCGGCATCATCAATGCTGATTGGTTCGTCACCAACGGCGGCGACGGCTTCCGCTCGCACATCGATCCCGAGGATCCGAACACCATCTACGCCGAGTCTCAATACGGTGGCCTGGTGCGCTTCGATCGGCGCACCGGAGAGATCGTTGGTATCCAGCCCCAGGAGGCGCGCAACACCGACCCGCATCGGTGGAACTGGGATTCGCCGTTCGTCATCAGCCCGCACTCGCATACGCGGCTCTACTTTGCGGCGCAGAGACTCTACCGTTCCGACGACCGCGGCGACACTTGGCGGCAGGTGAGCGGCGATCTCACGCGCCAGATCAATCGCGACAAGTTGCCCGTCATGGGGAAGGTGTGGGGACCCGATGCCGTCGCCAAGCACCAGTCAACTTCCTTCTACGGCAACGTTGTTGCCCTGTCCGAATCGCCGGTCAAGGAAGGTCTGCTGTACATCGGCACTGACGACGGTGTTATCCAGATCACCGAGGATGGTGGCAAGACCTGGCGCAAGCTCGAGACATTCCCCGGCATTCCCGGGATGACCTACGTGAGCCGGCTAACGGCTTCTAGCCACGACGCCAACACGGTCTACGCCGCTTTCGAGAATCACAAGAACAATGACTTCAAGCCATACCTCTTGAAGTCCACCGATGCGGGCAAGACTTGGACTTCGATCGCCTCGAACCTGCCGGAGAACGGTCCGGTGCTGGCCCTGGCCGAAGACTCGGTGAACGGGAAGGTGCTCTTTGTCGGCACCGAGTTCGGACTCTGGTTCTCGAACGACGGAGGAGGGAAGTGGGTACAGCTCAAAGGGGGGTTGCCGACGATTGCGATCCGCGACGCCGTAGTGCACAAGCGTGCCGGCGATCTGGTGCTCGCGAGCTTCGGCCGCGGCTTCTGGGTGCTCGACGACCTAACGCCGCTACGCACCGCCACGCCTGACCTGTTGAATCAGAAGGCGGCTCTATTTCCTGGGCGCGATGCCTCCTTGTACATCCAGACGCTACCCTTTGGCGGTTTCGGCGCGTCATCGCAGGGCGGCAATTTCTACCACGCGGATAATCCTCCGTACGGCGCGATCTTTACGTACTACCTGAAGGACAAACTGAAGACCGTGAAGGAGCAGCGCCAGGAGAAGGAGAAGGAAGCGGAGAAGAACAAGCAGTCCTTCGCCTATCCGACGAATGACCAACTCCGTACCGAAGCCGAGGCAGAAGCCCCGCAGGTCTTCGTCACCATCTTCGACGACAGCAATACGCCGGTGCGACGGATCGCCGCGACCAACGCGCCGGGAATCAACCGCGTGACCTGGGACCTGCGCCTGCCCGCCCCTGAACTCCCCGGGGATGCCGG
Organism: Acidobacteriota bacterium; assembly: GCA_030774055.1. Classification (NCBI taxonomy): domain Bacteria; kingdom Pseudomonadati; phylum Acidobacteriota; species Acidobacteriota bacterium. The sequence continues at coordinate 9,758 of JALYLW010000052.1, read as the reverse complement.
CGGCGGGTTCTTCGACGATCCCGAAGAGGCGGCCTTCTTCGGCCCGATCGGGCCGATGGTCATGCCCGGGAAGTACAGCGCGATCCTCTATCAGAAACAAGCGGGGCAGATCACGCAATTGGCCGGACCGCAAGCGGTGAACGTGACAGTGGAAGGTGTCAGTTACATGAAGCCCGAGGACCGCGCGGCGCTCTCCGACTTCCAGCATAAGGTCGCGCGCTTGAACCGTGCGGTCGCTGGCGCGGTGGGCCTGGCGAACGAGGTGCGCGGGAGACTCAAGGAGATCAAGCGTGCGCTGAACGAGACGCCGGGCGCTTATCAGAAGCTGATCACTGCTGCCGACCAGTTGGATCAACGGAACACTGACATTCTTCGCCAGTTACGCGGTGACGTAGTGTTGCGCCGGCGCGACATTCCCACGCTGCCTTCGATCGCCGATCGCGTCAACGTGATCGTGGATGACCAGCGCATGTCGACCTCGGTTCCGACCCAGACACACATCAACAACTACAGCATCGCCTCCGAGGACTTCTCGCGGACCCTGGCTGCCCTCAAGCAGTTAGTGGAAGTCGACTTGGCCGGGCTAGAGCGGGATATGGAAGCCGCCGGAGCCCCGTGGACACCTGGCCGGGTCCCGGTCTGGTCCCCGGAACAGAGGTAGGCGACCGTGCGGTGGGGAAGGGACGGGCTTCGGCCCCGTTCCTTCTTGCTTAACCCATAAACCCTGTGGGTTAAGTTTTTAACCACGAGGCTCGAAAATTTGCCATAATCCGCGGACGCCATTTCCTCCTCTGGAGGTTCCATGCGCACAACCGCCGCGGTCCGAGCTCCGGAAACGACCACGCACCGCGTAGCCATCGTCACTCCGGACGAGGGCGTCCTGCCCGAGGTCGAGGAATTCCTCGCCAAGGACTTCGCCGTCACCTTTCTGCATACTGCACCGGAGCTGCTCCCGCTCCTTGCTGAGGTGCCCCTCGACGCGGTGTTGCTCGACCTCGACACCGTGGGCGACAAGCCTGAAGATGGCATCGCCGCGCTCGAAGAGCTGCGTGGCATCAACGAAGACTTCATCCTTATCGCGCTTACCCGTTCGCGCAATCGGGCGCTCCGCCTGAAGGCGGGCAAGGTGGCCGATGAGTTTTTCGTCGCGCCGGTGGATTTCCAGGAACTACAGATCGTACTCGCACGCGCCCTCGAGAAGCGCGACATGGAGATCGAGAACCGTCGGCTGCGCGAACAGATCATCAGCAAGTATTCGCTAGGCGAGCTGATCGGCGGCTCCGAGCCGATGCGGCGCGTCTACGATGCCATCACGCGGTTGGCCGAGAGTCCCACCACCATCATCATTCGTGGCGAGAGCGGCACTGGCAAGGAACTGGTGGCGCGCGCGCTGGTCCAGTTCTCCAGTCGTAGCGAGAAGCCGTACATCAGCGTGAACTGCGCCGCACTGCCCGAGAACCTGATCGAGGCTGAACTCTTCGGACATGAAAAGGGAGCGTTCACCGGTGCGCACGCCGCTCGCGCGGGACACATCGAGCTGGCGCACGGCGGCACGCTCTTTCTTGATGAGATCGGATCGCTCGCCCACGCCTTGCAGAGCAAGCTGCTGCGCGTGCTGGAAGAACGGACGGTGCAGCGCCTCGGCGGCAAGACGCCGAAGAAGGTCGACTTCCGCCTGGTCACGGCCACCAACGACAACCTGGAAGAAATGGTGCGGGCCGGTCGCTTCCGCGAGGATCTCTATTACCGCATCCATGTAGTGCCTATCTTCCTGCCACCGTTGCGGGAGCGCCCCGGAGACATCGCTCTGCTCGTCGATCACTTCCTGCGCATCTACTGCGCGGCCAACAAGCTACCCCTCAAGAACGTGGAGCCGGGGGTGATGGACGTACTCGAGGACTATCCCTGGCCGGGCAACGTGCGCGAGCTGGAGAACGTGGTGCAGCGCCTGGTGCTGATGGCCGAAGGCACCACCATCACGGTGAAGCATCTGCCCCAGCAACTGCTGGCGTCGTCTACCGCCACGCAAGAAGCGCTGCTCATTCCCGAGGGTGGACTGGACTTCGATGAAGAGATGCGCCGCATCGAGATCGCATATCTGCAAGCGGCGTTGCGCCGCACCGAAGGGAAGAAGTCAGCCGCCTCCGAGTTGCTGCGTATCGATCCGCAGAAGATGAAGTACCTCTGCCGCAAGTACCGGATTGACGTCGGGCGGTGAAAAAATGACCGCATTCTACGGAGGATTGTGCGGGTTAAAAATTAACCGCGAGCCGTTTGATTTTTGACCCTGATTCAGCCCACACCATGCCGCCCCTTCGGACGGTGCGTCTGCAAGTGCTTGAAACTATACCCTCTCCAGATTTCCACAGCACGAGACCGGTTTGGTCTCCATCGTGCAACATGAACAGGCGTAACGACTACGGCGCGACGAAAATACAAGAGTTCTGAGGAGACGAGAACAATGGCGACCGAGAAAAAGAATCTGATCAGCAGCATGACGACGCTGAAGAAAGCCATCATCGCCCGCGAGAAGACGAACTTGAGCGGCGGCAAGGGCTTGAGCGGCGGCAAGGGCTTGAGCGGCGGAAAAGGCCTGTCCGGCGGCAAGGGTTTGTCGGGCGGCAAGGGCCTCTCTGGCGGCAAGGGTTTGAGCGGTGGCAAGGGCCTGTCCGGCGGGAAGGGTCTGTCGGGCGGAAAAGGCCTCTCGGGTGGCAAGGGCTTGTCCGGTGGCAAGGGTCTGTCCGGTGGGAAGGGTCTATCGGGCGGAAAAGGCCTCTCGGGCGGCAAGGGCTTGTCCGGTGGCAAGGGCCTGTCGGGTGGCAAGGGTCTTTCCGGCGGCAAGGGCTTGTCCGGCGGCAAGGGCCTGAACTAACCAGCTCAGCAAGTGTTGTAACAAGGGGGAGGGAGGTTGCGAACTCGTTCGCAGCCTCCTTTTTATTTGTGGTGGGGTACTAAGTCTGGAGTCCTACCAAACCTTCCGCGAGACGGTATCCCAGAGGGGCTCCCACAGCATGCCGGCTACGCTCTTTCGTCCATGGAAAACCTTGGCTGTACCGGGCATTCCGATCTTCAGCGAGTCGGATTGATTCGCGACCAGGATCGTGACCACATAGAACCTGGGGGGACGGGTGCCCTTGTATTCCGTCTTGTGCATCAGGCCTCCCTGGATGTCCTCCGAGGCCGGCAGGATGGACTCCACCGTGCCGCTAAGTGGCCGCATGCGATCGTCGCATAGCAGGCGGGCCGGTTCTCCGATGGTGACCTTGCGCACGTCGAACTCGGGGATGTAGATGCGCGCCTTCAGCATTGACCCATCCACCACCTCGAGCAACACGGCGCCTTCCTTGACGTAGCTATTCTCAAGGTCTTGGGGACGCGGGGAAGAGATCGTTCCATTGAGCGGGCTAGGAATGGCGAGCCGCTCCAGGCGGTCAGCGGACTGGCGCGCGCTGATGCGCGCCTGCTCGCGTTCGTGCTGCGCGGGAACATAATCGGCAAAATGAAGCTGCGCGTCGGCGAAGCGGGCATTGGCGACCACGAAGTCCGCCCGGGCACGTCCAGCCTCCGATTCCAACTGTAGATTGCGCATGCGGATGAGCACATCGCCGGCGCTCACCGCCTGGCCCTCCTGGGCGTTCACTTGCTCCACCACGCCGGCCACAGCAGCACGCAACACGGCGTGGTCCTTAGGCTCGAGGATGAAACGCCCCTCGATGGAGTCCTGCCAGAGGGGAGCGAAGATCAGCACCAGACCGGCAACAGCGACCGCCAGTGAGCGCTGCGGAGTGAACCAAACGCGTAGTCGTTCTTTCTTGTCGAGATAGACAGTCTGCATAAAGGACACCAGAGTCTTGATTCGCGAGCGGAAGATGAGGAGCCCGATCGCGATCGCAGGGATAAACGCCCAGTCGCCGCTGATGCCGCGTGTCAGGTTGCCGGCAAAGCGCGCGACGATGTACAGGATCATGTAGCTGTATGCGCCGGAAGCCAGCGCATAGACCACAAAACCGACCCTCCGCTTCTTCGCGACGTATGGAATCTCGATCGGCAGCCGCCATACCAACCGCTTCACCAGCGCCGAGGTGTAGGCAGTCGCATCCTCTTTGAGGTTGGGAATGGCGATGATCTCGGTGAGCAAATAGTAGCCATCGAGTTTGATGAGCGGGTTCCAGTTGAAGAAGAGCACGCCCAAGCCGGTGATGAGGATCAGCTTGTAGGCAAACTCGTGGACCCAGGTGCCGTAAGGCGTGACGTACCAGATGGGCGCGGCGATGGCGCAGATCATCATCTCCGACCAGGCGCCGGAGACGATGGTCACCACACGTTGCCACTTATCGGCATAGACCCAAGCTTCGGTCACGTCGGTGAAGAAGGCCGGCGTGAGATAGATCAGGTGGAAGCCCATACGATGGACATGTCCGCCGTAGTGCTTGCACGAGATGCCGTGCGCCGTTTCATGGATGAAGAGAACCAGGCACGCGAGCAGCCAGAACTCGGCGATCTCCCAGCCGCTCTTGACCGTCATGTCATAGAACTGGAGCGTATCCACGCCGATCTCGCTCCACTTGATGACGAAGATGTACGCCATGAAGAGGAAGCCGAGCAGGGTGACCAGCGTGAACCATGGCGTGTACATGAACGCCAGAACGCGGTTCACCTTCTCCAGATAGTCGTCCGGATCCCAGGCGTTGAACTCGATGTGCGAAACGTCACCGTACTTCGACGTCTTCTTCTTATGCTTGCCGCGCTCTTCCGCCAGCTTCTGCCGCAGCGCGATGTTCTTCTCGAGGGGTGTCTTGAACCAGAAGTCGACCGAATCGAGCTCCTCGGCGTAGCTGGCAATCTCTTCCTGGCTGTAGCGCACGCCACTCTGTCTGAAATAGAGCTCGGCAATCTCTTCGAAGGAGCGTTTGCCATCGAACAGGTTGACGATGGTCCACTGTTCGGGCGTGAAGGTGAACAACTCGGGCCGCTTGGAGATGATGGCGCTGACCACTCGCTCGTCGCCTTCCATGTGCTCCTTCCCGACGAGCGCCGGGTGGAGCTTGAAATACCCTCTCCGTTGATTGTGGATCGGGATATCGGGAAGCGCGACGTTGAGCGTCTCGGTAAGGTTCATTTCGGCGCGATCGATGAGGCAGCCGCGAAGCTTACGGTGGCGGACATGCCCGGCTTCAGGTCACCCAGCGGCGGCATGACCTCCGCCGATACCTCGATCGTGCCGCTGGCCGGATCGACCACGGGACTGACGAGCACGATGCGTGCGCTATGCTTCATCTCCGGCGCATCGGCCACGGCGACGTTGAGCATGTCGCCCTTACGGATCTTGCCGACATATTTCTCCGGCAACGTGAAGCGCATGCGCAGCGGTGCCGTCGCAGTCACCCAGAACAACCGCTCGCCCATGGTCACCTTGTCGCCGGCACGAACGTAGCGTCGGCCGATCACTCCAGGGAAAGGTGCGATGATGCGCGTCTTGGCCAGTTCCAAGTCCGCCGTCTGGAGTTGATGCCGGGCAGCCTCCAGGTTCGCCCGGTAGCGCTCCGTCTCATACTTGTCGGCCTCGACCTTGTAACGTGCGTGGTCGAGCTCTTGTTTGGTGATGAGCTGCGCCTCCCACATTCTTTCGGAGCGTCCCAAGTCGGCCTCGAGCACTTTGGTCTCGTACTCCCAGCCCTTCACGTCGAACTCCAGGCTGCGCACCCGTGCGGCCGCAGCGTCGCGGTCAGCCTTGGCCTGGCGATTGTCCAGCTCGCCCAGCAGTTGACCTTTCTGCACCGCGGTGCCGGTGTCGACCAAGACGCGGCTGACCATGCCTTCACGCGCCGCTTCTACCTCCACCTGGTTCTCCACGATGAGCGGACCGCTGGCGATCACGCCGTCGTTCTCCGTCGTAGGCGCAGCAGCAGCCATCGTTACCGCGGGTTTCGGGGCCGGCGCCTGCTTATTGGCGGCGGTGTTAGAGCCACCGCAGCCAGCGAGCGCGGCCGCGCTGATCAGGAGCGCAACATCCAAGACATGACCTTTCAAGGTAGTAGTTCTCCTCTTCGAGTTCACCATGGCATCCACGACCAGAGTTTCGCCCAGAACCACAAGAACGGCTTGCGGAAGAGCACGTAGCCGGCGGGATGCCAGCCAGCCTCGATCTTGCCGCGTCCTTGCATACCGGAGCGGATCGTCCCCTCGGGGTTCTGTACCTCGACGCGCGCGAAATAGACGCGATGATCGCCTTCGGTCGTGCTCATCGGACTCACCACGTTCACCTTGCCGCGGAAGGTCTGCGTCGGCAGCGCCTCCAGCTTCACCCAACCCTTCACACCCTCTTGGAGCAGGCCGGCCTCGTCCTCTGAGACGCCGATATCCACCACCGCCCGATTGGTGTCTATGATCTCGGCGAAGCGTTCACCCACGTCCAGGTGCCTACCCGTAAAATTCTCGATGTGGGGTGTGGCGACGATGCCGTCGATGGGTGCGCGCAAGCGCGAGCGATCGAGCCGTTGTTGCGCACGCTGCGCTTCGGCGGTCCAGTAGTCGGCGTCGGCGCGCTTCACCCCTGCCGTGGTGCTATCGCCGCTGGCAAGAGCCTGGCTCATCTGCGCGACCGCGTTGGCTCGCTTGGCCTCCGCAGCGGCGAGCGCAGTCTTCAGGTCCCAGTCTTCCATCTCGGCGATGGTCGTTCCTTTGGTCACGCGCTGTCCCTCGGTCACGAGCACGCGGCGCACCACCCCGGCGATCTCCGGCTGCACCTGCGCCGTCGCTGCAGGCGCTACGGTCGCATCGCCATCCAGGCGCATGGGGAGCGGGAAGACGGCGAGGAATACCGCCACCGCCGCTGCAAACACCAGGTAATTGCGGCGCCGGTGCCGGTCCATGGAGAGGAACTTCTCGCGTCTCTTGAGCAGCGGCTCCAGCAGGCCGATGAAGGGAACTTCCTTATACATCTCGGCGTTGCGGATGGCCACCGTGGCCTGTCCGGCCAGCACTTTGATCATCTCGAAGTGCGCTTCGCCGAGGAAATCGGGATCGCTCGATTCGAACGTGATTATGCCCACGCGCCCTTGATCGTCGGTGAGCGGCAGGGCGAAGAAACCGCGCGCGCCGCTCTCGGAGAAATACTGGCGGAATTTTTCCTCGCTACTTTCCGGCTTGGCTTCGACCCTCTCCTCGCGCTGGGTGGCGAAAACCTCCTGCTGCACGCCGGCGACCCAGTGCATCAACTCGTCGAGGCGACGGATGTTCGGGTCGGTCTTGTCCACGCGCGCTTCACCCGAGACCGCCTTCATCTGCAAGTTGCCGTGCTGGTCGAGGGCGATCGAAGCGCGTTCATAGGGGATGACCTCCTGCGGGCCATCCACCACCGCCTGCAGTACGCGGTCCAGGTTGAGGGTAGAAGTAATCTCTTTGCTGACCTTGACCAGCGTCTCCAGGATCTCGACCTTGCGTTCGGTCTGCAGCAGGCGGGCGTTGTGCAGCGCGCCCGCCGCTGCATCGCAGATGGTGGTGAGCAGGAAGAGGTCGTCCTCGTCGTAGCCGGAGCCGTCGAGTCGGTTCACGATCTCTATAACGCCGACCTCCTTCTCTTTCTCGATGAGCGGCGCGACCATCACTGCGTAGGCATCGCCGTCCACGCCGGCATTACGGCGTTTGATGCGCTCGTCCTCGGCGTTATCGATGAGCAGCGGTTCGCCTTTTCCCGATACATCGCCGGCGATACCTTCACCCGCTTTTTGGGTCGAGCCAAGTTCATAACGCGGATCGTTGCCCGCCTGGCCGCCGAGCAGAAGCTCCTCATCGTGGACCATCCATAGGTTCACGATCTGGGCGTTGAGGATCTCCTGAAATTTGGCGCAGATGACGGGCACGAGCGCATCTATCTCCAGCGTGGAATTAAAGACCTTTTCCAGGTCGTACATCTGAGTGACGCGCGTGATCGATTCGAGCTGCTGGTTGCGCTCGTTCTCGTAGATGATGGCTGAACCCAGCGCCAGCGCGGCCAGTTCACCCGCTTCGAGGACCGGCGCCACCGACCCCTCGGTGAGTGGCTTGCCGAAACTGACGATCTCGATCGCACCCACGAGTGTGGTCTCGTCCACGAGGAGCGGGATGTAGGCGAGCGACTGTATCGTCCGCCGGACGTTCAAGTGGGCGTAATCCTCGCGCGCTACCTCACCGGCTTCGTAAAGCACGGGTTCGCGATTCTCCGCCAGGGCGCCGAGTGTGCCGGCGCCGTGCTCGACGATCGCTTCCTGCATGGCGATCTCGCCCAGCAGTGCTTCCGCCTTCCACGCCGGCTGGTCCTGGTCGTGGACTGCATAGACCACGACCGCAGCCTCAGGGATCAGCCCGGAAACAAACTCCGCGATGATGCGCGCGCGCGGGCTGATCTCCCTTTGCGCCAGGAGCGTGGCGGCAAACTCCGCCAAGGGAACGGAAAACCCCGGACTCTGAGTCGCCATGGAAAGCGGCTCCCTCTGCTCAAAGATTCTGAAGTCAAGACGTTGTGCTGGGCGGGCGAGACTATTGCCCTTGCAAATTTCAGCAGGTTCTCTTAATTTGAGCGCGACTGTAGCAAACAGGTATTGAGGTGTCAATCAACACCTGGCCTTAGAGCGCCCATCCCCCGGAGGCCGTTTTTGGAGATCGATGTCCGGAAGCATGAAGAAGTGCAAGTCATCCACCTCCACGGCGACCTGAAGATCGGCGACCCTGTCGATTCCTTCCGTCAAGCCGTCGAAGAGCTTTTTGGCAACGGCGACAGCCGCATCGTCGTCAATGTGTCCGACGTTCCGATGATCGACTCGAGCGGCATCGGTGCGCTGGTCCGCCTGCTCACCATCGCCAAACAGCGTGGCGGAGCGCTCAAACTCGTCAACCCCTCGAAGCTGGCCGTGCAGACGCTGAAGATCGTCGGCCTGCTCAACCTCTTCGAGATCTATGACGATGAAGGCGAAGCGGTCGCGTCGTTCGAATAGCGGGGCGGCGAAGCGGCGAGCCGGTCGGGCGCTCCGCGGGAACCCCGCGGAGCGTCGCGAACGTCCGCTTATCACAACCGTTATCTTCGACCTGGACGACACGCTCTACGACTGCTTTCGGCAGCGCGTGCAACTGGCGCATCGCCACGCCGCCGAGGCGATGGTCGAGGCGGGAGTGGCTGCGACCGTCGCCCAGGTCTTCCAGGCGCGGATGGGGGCCTTCAAGCAGGACCCCCACCTGCAGTACATCGATGAGGCCGTCTGCCGGCGCTTCAAAGTCGCGAACCCAGAGCTGGCCAAGATGCGCGCCCGCGCAGCCTATTTCTCGACGCCAGTGGGTAAGCTGACGCTTTTTCCCGCCAGCCGACGCGTGCTGCGAACCCTCGCGCGGCGCGGGGTACGAAACTTCATCGTCAGTTTTGGGGATCCGGAGACGCAGCACGCCAAGGTGCGTGCGCTGGGGCTCGACGTTGAGAAGTCAGTGAAGAAGATCTTTTACGCCGATACGGGAAAGCTGATGACGAAGGAAGCGATCTTCAAAGTCATCCAGCAGCATGAGGAAAAGGATCCGCGCAAGATTCTGGTGGTGGGCGACCGGCCCTCGAGCGAGATCAAGGCAGGGAAGTCGCTGGGCTTTCATACCGCGCGCCTGCAGCACGGCGAGTTTGCGGTGCTCGAACCCGTGGGCGTGGAGGAAGAGGCCGACCGCACCATCTACTCCATCGGCGACGTGCTGAAGCTCCCTTATCGCTACGGCAAATGAAAACGGCGCGGCCGGCCGCGCCG
>JALYLW010000051.1 GCA_030774055.1 Acidobacteriota bacterium | reverse complement strand
ACCGGCCGCTCGCGCGAGCGGCCGGTTGCTTTGCCTTCCCAGACCCTGGCCCTCCTCATCGCTCTTCACCGAGCCGCCTCCGCTGCCTGGTGGTCCATGTGTCCGTCCCGTTTTGGGAACCAATCTTGCACCAGTGCCAGAAAAGGCTATCAATGCTGGGGTCTGCTCACTAGGATGGAGTTGTGTTTGTTCCCGTTATGGGAGCAGCTTAGGGAATGAAAGCTCTGAACGACCCTCCCCAAGCAGCTACTCCGAGTCTTTTCAGTGGTTTGACCGCGATAGGGATCGGGAAGCAGCAGCACTTGGAGGTCCCGCAAAGGGACGCTCCGGCGAGGGAATCATGGTCACAGCAACCGCAACTCAGGCAAGCACGGCCGCTCCGGCAAACGCATCTCCGCGGGTCAGCGCGGAGGCATTGAACGTTTTGATCGTGGATGACGATCGCGCCTCCCGCGAGGTATGCCGCGAGGTCGCCAGTGGGCTGGGCTTCATTCCGCACCTGGTGCCGGATGCGCTCGCCGCCTACGAGACCCTGGAACAGCAACCCATCGACGTGGTGCTGCTCGACCTGCGGTCGCCCGATGGCAGCGGCCTCGAGGTGCTGCGCGAGATCAAACAGCGCCGGCCGCAAGCGGAAGTGGTCCTGATGACCGGCTTTGCTACGGTCCAGAACGCGGTGCTGGCCATGCGCTTTGGCGCTTATGACTACCTCACCAAGCCGTTCGAGCGGGAGCGGCTGCGCTTGCTGCTCGAGCGAGTGAAGGGGCACGTGAAGATCCTGGGCGAGAACCGTGTACTGCGCGCGAAGCTGCGCTCAAAAGACGGCTTTGCCAACATCGTGGGCGCTTCTCCGGAGATGGAGAAGCTCTACCGCATCATCTCGAAAGTCGCGGTCAGCGCGCATCCGGTGCTGGTGCTGGGCGAGAGTGGGACCGGGAAGGAGTTGGTGGCGCGCGCCATCCATAGTTCTGGCCCGCACCGCGACAAGCCTTTTCTTCCGGTGGATTGCGGCTCGCTCGTCCCCACCCTGATCGAGAGCGAGCTGTTCGGGCACGTGAAGGGCGCGTTCACCGGAGCTTCGCGCACCAAGCAAGGCCTGCTCGAGATCGCGCAGGGTGGCACCGTGTTCCTCGATGAGATCGGCGAACTGCCCATCGACTTGCAATCGAAGCTGCTGCGCGCGCTGCAGGAGAAAGAGATCCGTCCCGTGGGCAGCACGCGGCGCGTGCCCATCAACGCCCGCATCCTCGCGGCCAGCAATCGCAACCTCGAGGCTGCGTGCGCGCAAGGCACCTTCCGCAAAGACCTGTTCTTCCGCCTGGCGGTGGTGAACCTGCGCATTCCGCCGCTGCGCGAGCGCAAGCAGGATATCCCGCTGCTGGTCGGCCGCTTCCTCGAGCGCATGTCGCGCGCCGCGGGCGTGGAGCGCACCATCAGCGATAATGCGCTGCAAAGGCTGATGGGTTATGACTGGCCCGGCAACGTCCGCGAGCTGGAGAATTGCCTGGAGCGCGCCTGTGCGCTGAGCTCCGGCCCGATCGTCCATCTCGGCGACCTGCCAACCGCGTTGCAGAATTCGGAGATGTTCCTCACCGCCATGCCCACCGCCACGCCCGCCGCCGCCGGTGGCCCGCAGATCGTCCCCATGGCCGAACTTGAAAAACAGGCGATCCTGGCGACCATCCGCGTTTTCAACGGCGACAAGCTCGAGGCCGCCCGCCGCCTCGGTATCGGGAAGACCACGCTCTACCGGAAGCTGAAGGAGTACGGCACCCTGCTGTAGCCGATCCTTGCCCCGGCGGACCTGAGACAACTCGTACACCCGCGCGTGACCCCACGCGCGTCGCTGCGCGCGTCGCTGCTCGCATCCCTATATGATGTTGCGGTCATTGCATGACGGAGTGTACCGAACGGAGGAGCGATGGGAGAGATTCGAATCACCGCCAAGAAGAACGGGCCCTTCCGCGTGGAAGGCGACCTTAGCCAAATCAAGTTGACCGACGCCGACGGCAACGCCTACGACCTGACCGGCAAGCCGGGTGTCTCGCTGTGCCGCTGCGGCGGCTCGGTGAGCAAACCCTTCTGCGACGGCACCCACTCGAAGATCGGCTTCCAGGCAGCGGAGGCCGCGGTAAAGAAGGAAGAGGAGAGCGGGCCGATGGGAACCAAGATGTAGTTAGGAACCAAATAGAAGGGTTGTGTA
>JALYLW010000050.1 GCA_030774055.1 Acidobacteriota bacterium | reverse complement strand
ACCGGCCGCTCGCGCGAGCGGCCGGTTTGCCGAGTGGGGTTCGACCTGTCTTCGCTGGGTTATTCGCTATTGCTGTTGCTGCCGTTCGCGCCCTTCGCCGCGCGCCTGTCGGCTCTGATCGATTGCGCGACCACGCCATCGAAGGCGGTGGCAGCGAACAGGCGGCCGCGCGAGGCGCTCAGCCCACGCAGTGTCCAGCCCGCCTCGCCCACACGGCGCCAGCGCAGGTCAGTCGGCGGCGCCGAAAAGACGCCACCCTTGCGGTCGATGCCGAGCATGCGTCCACCCTCGGCGTCGTAGGCCAGGTTGATGAAGTTTCCGGTCGGCGCGGATTCGTGCTTCCAGGTATCGCCGGCATCCGTGGAGTGGAAGGCGCCTACGCGCGTGGTGATCCAGATATTGCCGGAGCCGTCGATGATCGCGCCATTGATGGGCGCGACATAATTCGGCAGCTTCGCCTGGTACCAGGTGGTGCCGTCGTCGAGCGAGATCAGCAACCGGCTGGGCGCTGCGACCGCGATCATGCGCTTGCCCGCCGCCGGGCTCACCCCCACGCTCAGGATCTCAAGCTCTTCCTGCACCGGCCCGCCGTACCACGTGCGGCCTTCGTCGCTCGACCAGAACAGGCCGGCGGAGGTCGCGGCGTACCACTTGTTGGGCACGATCTCCAGGTCATTGACGCGCGCTTTGAGCTGGCTCACCTCGCGCTTGGTCTTGGTCTCGGGAACGACCGTCACCGTTGCCTTCTTCTTGCCCTTGGCCGGGACGCGGACTTTCTTCGATGTGGTGACGGTGCGCTCCGTCACCACGGTATTCACAGCCTCCCAACGGACCGTCTTCGGGTCGAAGAGGAAGATGCCGGTGTTGGTGCCGGCCAGCACTTTGTCGTTCCCGGTCTGGCGCAACGCGAACACATCGCGTCCGCCGAGGCCGAAGCTGATCTGGCTCCAGTGTTCGCCCTCGTCATGGGAGACGAAGACGCCGCCGTATTCCTTATCGTTGATCAAGCCGGCATAGACGGTGTTCGAATCCTCACGATCGGCGAGCACAGCCGCCACCTGGCGGTGAGCGAAGCCGCGGTTCGCAGCGGAGAAGGTCTTGCCCGCGTTGGTGCTGGCGAGCACGCCACTGCGATCGGTGGCGATCATCACCCGGTTGGAATCACGCGGATCGATGAGCACGTCGTTGACGATCAAGTTCGCCGCGGTGATGCGCTTCCAGCTCTTGCCCGCGTCTTCGGTGCGCCACAGGCCCTCGGTGGTGCCGGCGTAGACGGTTTCGGCTCGGTTCGGGTCCTGCTGCAGCACGCGCGTGCGGCGCGCCGAGAATGGGATGCCCTGCGCCTTGCGGAACAGGTTGCCGGCATTCTCGCTCTTGTAGATGCCCGAGCAGGCGCTGATGTAGACGACCTGGGGATCCACCCGGCTGATGATGATGGAGAACACATCGGAATCGTCGATCACGCCCTGCTTGATGTGCTGCCAGTTCCGGCCGCCATCCGCTGTCTTCCACGGCAAATGCCAGGTGCCGGCGTAGACCACATCCGGGTCCTTGGGATCGATGGCGATGGACTCGATGTTCTTGATCTCGGCATGATTCTCGGGCGAGATGCGCTTCCAGCTCTCGCCGCCATCCAGGCTGCGGAAGACGCCATCGAGCGCGCCGATCACCAGCACCTTGGGGTTCGAGGCGGAGAGCGCGAGCGCGCGGATCGATTTCCCGTGCACGCCTTTCAACGCCTGCCAGGTCTTGCCGCCGTCGGCGCTGCGGAACACATCGCCCGCGTTGTTGTCTTCCACGCTCCATGCCCCCACGTACATCGTTCCCGCAGGATCGATGACCATGTTGTCGAGCACGTAGTCGTGCCCGCCGAGGTGGGCGAAGCGCGTCCACGAAGCGCCCGCATCGTTCGAGACGAAGAGGCGGCCGGCGCTGGTCCCCAGGTAGATGCGGTCGGGATGCTGCGGATCGAAAGTCAGGCTGCGAACATCGCCACCGTCGGGGCCGATCGGCTTCCAGTCATTGCCCAGCGCAGCCACGTTCTGAGCAACCACGGCGGAGGGAGCAACGGCGGGCGCAACCCCGGGCGCAGCCGCGCTCGGCACAGCCACTTGCGGAGCAGCACTTTGCGAAGGAGTACTCGGGGGGACAGCGCTGGTCGCAGCCGGGCTCTGCGCCGCGACCGGCAAGGCGGAGAGCAGGAGGAATAAGCACAGCAACAAGCACAGCAGGGACTTGCGGGGAAACTCGGATACCATTTTTTCAATACCCTCAGGTGCGGCCAGTACACCTCTATGAGATGCGGTTGCGTTGCGTTGCGAAAGCTAAGCTGCCACAGCGACCCGGAGGGAAACCAGATCACGCCGGACAGCAAGAAAACGGCCGGTAGGACGATTGTCCTACCGGCCAGATTGTACCCCGACTCTAGTACTACTCAGCCGGAGTGTTTTGACTGCCCTATTTCATCGGCTTCGCC
>JALYLW010000049.1 GCA_030774055.1 Acidobacteriota bacterium | reverse complement strand
GCGCTCGCGCGGTCCGGCGCTCGCTTCGCGCTCACCCACTGGGCAACTGGCGATGACCGCGAGCGTTCTATACAATGGCTGCCCTGCGGCTGGTGCATGGGGAAGGCCGAGATTTAAGACCATGACCCACAAAGCAAAGACCGACGAGATCCACGACCTGCTGAAAGACGCGAAGGTCATCGCCGTGGTGGGACTATCGTCGAGCCCGCTGCGTCCGAGCTACGGCGTGGCGGCCTACATGCAGCACCACGGGTATCGCATCATCCCGGTGAATCCGACGATCAAGGGCGCGCTCGGCGAGAAGGCCTACGCCACGCTCAGCGACGTACCGGAGAAGATCGACATCGTCGATGTGTTCCGCCGCACGGATGCCGTGCCCGAGCTGGTGGACGAAGCCATCAAGCTGAAAGTGCCGGCGATCTGGATGCAGGAAGACGTGATCCACGAAGAGGCGGCCAGGAAAGCGCGCAAAGCCGGCATCAAGGTCGTGATGGATAAGTGCATCCTGAAGGAGCACCGCGCGCGGTTCCTGTAATCTCTTACCCCGACCACTGAAGGGTCATGCTGAGGAGCGTTGCGAACGGTCGCTTTTTCCGGACCGTGAGCAGCGACGAAGCATCTGGGGGTCCTACTCCGCGCGGATGAGGATGACGGTGGCGTCATCATGCTGGGCGCGGCCGCCGGCAAAGCGCTTGATGTCCTCGAGCAGCGTATCGGCGCAGACGTCTTCGCGGTCGAGCTGCGCGAAGATGCGCTCCTGACCATACTCATCGCCGGCAGGGTTTTCCGCCTCGCTGATGCCATCCGAATAAAACAGCAGCCGCGAGCCGGGGGTGAGCTCCACGTCCACTTCCGAGTAAAAACTCTCATTGATGCCGAGGGGCAGGCCGCGCTCGGTCGGCAGTGCTTGCGTCCCCGAACCATTGGCCGAAGCAAAGACCGGCCACGGATGCCCGGCGTTGGCGAAGGTGAGTTTGCGCGCCGCCGGATCGAAGATGCCGAAGATCATGGTGATGAAGCGTCCGGCGGGGATGTCGCTCACCAGCTGGCGATTGAGTTTCTGCAACACGCCGCCGGGGCCGAAGCAGGTGTCCGCCATGGAGCGCAGCGCAGCGCGCGTGGCACTCATCAGCAGCGCCGCCGCCATGCCTTTTCCCGAAACATCTGCCAGCACGATGCCCCACTTGCCCTCGGAGAGCGGGATGTAGTCGTACCAGTCGCCGCCCACGGCGCCCGCCGGCAACGAGCAGCCTTGCACGGAAAATCCCGGCGCGAACGGGGAAGCCTTGGGCAGCAGCGCCTCTTGCACCACGCGCGCTTCCGCAGCTTCCCGCAGGATAGCTTCGTTCACCGACTGCTCATGCCGGAAGCGGCTGGCGTTGTCCACCGCGATGGCGATCTGATCGGCCAGGCCCTCAAGCAACTGGCGATGCCATCCGCTGAAACCATCGAGCTCGGGGTGGCCCGCGACGAAGGCGCCGATCATCTCTCCGCGCGCGCGCAGTGGGATCACGATCTCGGAGCGCGTATCGTGCTCGCAGCGGATGTAGAACTCATCCAGCGTCACGTCCGGCGCGTAGCGCGTGCGGCCGTGGGCGGCTACCCACCCCACCATGCCCTCCTCGCCGATCTTGAAGCGGTGTCCTTTCTTATGGGTGGTGCAGCCGCGCACCCCGGCCAGCACCATCTCGCCGCGGCCATGGTCGGCGAGCCACACGGAAGCTTCCAGACACCCGAAGGTCGCGGCGACCTCATGGACTATCTTGTCCATCAGCACATCGATGTCGAGGGTGGAGCTGATCTTCTGCGCGGCTTTCTGCAGCTTCAGCAGGTCGCGGACGATCTGCGCGTCCGGCCGGCGCACGGGGAAGGCCGAGGGCTCTGGGCTCGCTGCCATGACTGCACCTTATCTCTTATCTATCAGACCAGTAGGACGGCGATATGCGGTGCGGGGCCCAGCCGTCCCTTCACCTGAGTAGATGAAGGTTGGACGGCGAGGCTTCTTTTTTGTCACGTCCGCCACCGGACGTTCATCCGGCCGAAACAGTCGCGCTCCGGAGCGCCTTCCGGTAGACTTCCGTCCTCCGGAAACAGCGGCGGAGGCAAGCATGGTCCTGAAGCTGCAAGTATGGTCCTGAAGCTAAGAGTCCGGCAGGAGCCCGAGGGCATCACCGTCCTGGAGCTGGAAGGACGCATCCTGGTGGCCGAATCCAGCCAGCAGTTGCACCAGGCCGTGCGCGAGCAACTTGCCCAGGGAGCGCGCAAGATCGTGCTCCACCTCGGCGGCGTCAGCTACGTCGACAGCAGCGGCGTCGGCGAGGTGGTCAGCGCCTTCAGTGCCGCGCGCGACTCCGGCGGGGAACTCCGCCTCGCCGCCGTTACCCCCAAGGTCCGCGACCTGATGGTGATGACCAACCTCAACCGCGTCTTCGACCTCAACCAAAGCGAAGCCGACGCCATCGCGTCATTCAAGAACTGATTACCGAGTCATGCTGAGGGCGGGTGGCCCAGACAATGGGTGCCCCATACAAGCGTCCGCTTGTGTGGGAGGCAGAATGTCCGCAGCCGTCCCTCTTCCAACCCGAAACGGCGGATTGCCGATCCCGAAGGCATTCTTTTCCCTTGACCCGCACAGGAGTTTCGCTTATTATTCGCCTAGCCTAGGCTCATCCAGCGTCCTTAGTTTAGCTCTTTGACAACTTTTAAATCGCCTGATTCGCGGCGAAGCCCGCCAAATCCCGGTTCTCCGACCGAGATCGAACCGGGATCGAACCGAGGTTCGACCGAGATTCCCTTGCGGACTATTCTCGCCCTATCTCTTTGAGCCTCTGTTAGATAGGGGGACTCGGACTCGAAAAAGAGCGGGGGGGCGGGGGAGGAGGGTACTGACTTCTAACCTTGGGGCTTCTTTGCTCCTGCCTGCGCGCGTCGCTTGGCTACCTCTTCCATGATCTCGCGCCAGCGTTTCTCCTGGCCCTCGGCCGTCGGCTGGTAGTAGCGGCGATCGGCGAGCGTCTCGGGCAGGCACTCCATGTCGGCGACCTTTTCTTCGAGCGCGTGCGCGTACTGGTAGCCCTTGCCGTAGCCCCACGACTTCATCATCCCGGTAGGCGCGTTGCGCAGGTGCAGTGGGACAGGCTGCTGCGCGGTCTTCTCCACATCTTCGAGCACCGCGCCATACGCGGCGTAGAGCGCGTTCGACTTTGGAGCGAGCGCGAGATAGACGACCGCCTGCGCCAGCGCGAGCGCGCCTTCGGGCATGCCGAGGAAGTCGATGGCATCGCGCGCGGCGAGCGTGATAGCGAGCGCCTGCGGGTCGGCCATCCCGATATCCTCGACCGCCATGCGCACGACGCGGCGGGCCACATACAACGGATCTTCGCCGGCCTCGAGCATGCGCCCGAGCCAGTAGAGGGAAGCGTCGGCGTCGGAGTTGCGGACCGACTTGTGCAGCGCGGAGATGAGGTTGTAATGCTCTTCGCCGCTTTTGTCGTAGACCAGGATGCGTTTCTGCACCGCGTCCTGCACCAGTTCGTGGGTGATGGCGGGTGCTGACTTGCTAGAAGAAGGCCCCTTGCCGGCCATTTGCGCAGCGGTGTTCGCGGCGACTTCGAGCACGTTGTAGGCGCTGCGCGCGTCGCCGGAGCTGTAGCTGGCGATGGTGCGGAGCACGTCGTCGGTGGCGGTGACGTTAAGTTCGCCGAGTCCGCGGTCTTTATCCACGAGCGCGCGCTGGAGCAGCGCGACGATCTGGTCTTCGGAGAGCGCGCTGAGGATATAGACGCGCATGCGCGAGAGCAGCGCGGAGATGATCTCGAAGGACGGATTCTCCGTCGTCGCGCCGATCAGCCGGATGTTGCCCTTCTCGACGTGGGGAAGGAACGCATCCTGCTGCGCCTTGTTGAAGCGGTGTATCTCGTCGACGAACACGATGGTCCGCGTGCCGTAAGCGCGAGCCTTCTCCGCCTGCGCCATCACTTCCTTGATCTCCTTGATGCCGCTCAGCACCGCGGAGAACTCGAGGAAGTCGGCCTTGCTCTCGCGCGCGATGATGTGCGCGAGCGTGGTCTTGCCGGTGCCGGGCGGCCCCCAGAAGAGGATCGACCCCGTGTCGTCACGCTCGATGGCAGCGCGCAGCGGCTTGCCCGGGCCGAGGATCTGCTCCTGTCCAACAAACTCGTCGAGCGTGCGCGGACGCATCCGGTCGGCCAGCGGACGGCTCTTGTCGATGGCGTCGGAGTCCGGGATGGGGGAGAACAGGTTCACTTTTCACCACGGAGGATCAAACGGAGTTTCTCTGCCGTGAGATCTCGTACAACAGGATCGACGTCGCCACGCCCGCGTTCAGCGACTCCACCTTGGGCGAGTGCGGCACCATCAGCGTCTCATCGAGTTCGCGGACGACCTCGCGCGGCAGCCCCGCGCCTTCGCCACCGATGAAGAGCGCCAGCGGCCTGGTGAGATCAGTCTCGGCGGCGGGTGTGCCTTTGTGCGACGACGTTCCCACGATGCGCAGGCCGCGCTCGCGCAGCTTCTTCACCGCATCGCCCGACTCCACGCGCAGCACCGGCAAGCGGAACAACGAGCCCGCGGCGGCGCGGATGACCTTTGCGTTCAGATGGCTGACGGTTTTCTGCGCGGTGAGCACGCCGCTCGCGCCGAAGGCTTCGGCGGAGCGCAGGATGGTCCCCAGGTTGCCGGGATCCTGCAATCCTGCAGCGACGATCACGAGTGGGGCGGCGCCGGTGGTGGCGTCTTCGAACGTAAAATCTTTCAGCTTCACCAGCGCGGCCACGCCCTGCGGCGTCTCGGTGGCAACGGCGCTTTGGAAAACGGCGTCGGGCAGCAGAAAGGTCTCCGCGTGGCTGGATATCTGCGGCAGCAGCTTTTCAATAATGTTGCGCGCCTCAGCGGACTCCGCAAAGAACACCGCCTTGAAGCGCAGGCCACTGCGGATGGCCTCTTCGATCACGCGCACGCTCTCAATGGCGATGAAGCCGTCTGGCGTGGGCTCGCCGCGCGAGAACGCTTTGCGCAGCCCCTGGATAGTGGAATTGGAGCTGCTCGCGATCTTGCGCAAGCGGCTGCGGTCGGTGGCCGGCAAAAGTCCCTCCTCGAATAACGAGTCCAATTCTACGCTGCTGAACTTTTCCTGATCGCCATGGGCGGATGGGGTTGCAGCTCCCCCTTGTGACGAGGGAAAGTGGTATGGTACGTTTCGCGATTCGGGAGGCCTTGTCGTGGGAGCGATGCCGAACGCGGGCTTCTTCAAAGGACGCCGATTGCAAGCCGAGATCATCAAGATCAATCCAAACCAGCCGGAGACGAAGCTGGTGGCCTACGTGGCCGAGCGCATCCGCGCCGGCCAGGTGACCGGCATGCCCACCGACACTTTTTACGGCCTCGCCGCCGATCCGCTGAACCTGCGCGCCGTGGATAAGATCTACGAAGTGAAGTCGCGCTCGCGGCACAAGCCGCTGTCGCTGCTCATCGAGAGCGTGGACCAGGCGGAGGAGCTGGCACATCCGCAGAGCGAGATCTTCTACCTGCTGGCACGAAAGTTCTGGCCTGGTCCACTCACCATGATCGTGAAGGCGGCTTCGGGGCTGCCACTCAAAGTCACGGCCAACACCGGCAACGTGGCGTTGCGCGTTCCCGCGGCGGAGATCCCACTGGCGGTGATCCGCGCGGCGCGCGTGCCCATCACCGCGACCTCGGCAAACGTCTCGGGCGCGAAGGAGTGCACCACCGCCAAGGGCGTGCAGGAGCAGCTGGGCGACCGCATCCCCATCATCGTGGATGGCGGCGTCTCGCCGCGCTCGGTGGCCTCGACCATCGTGGACCTCACCGACCCCGACGGCCGCTGGAGCGTGCAGCGCGAAGGCGCCATCACCCGCCAGGAACTCCTCGATATCCTTGGTGACGCATGAACGGTGACGCGTAAAGGGTGAGCAGTTTGGATCCGGCTGGTTTTCCAAAAACGACTCAACCTAAAAAATCAAACCTCGCGCGCTGGCTGTTGTGGCTCGCGCTGGCTGCCTTCTTCGCATACGCCGGCGTCACCTACGCGCGCATCGTGCGGCAGTCGCGGGTGGACGAAGCGCGGCCGGCCGACGCCGTGATCGTGTTTGGCGCGGCGCAGTATTCCGGACATCCCTCGCCGGTGTTCAAGGCGCGACTCGATCACGGTTACGACCTCTTCCAGCGCAAACTTGCGCCCGTCCTCATCACCACCGGCGGACAGGGTGGCGATCCCAAATTCAGCGAGGGTGGTGTGGGACACGATTACTTGCTCGCCCGCGGCGTCCCCGACCACGCGCTCATCGCCGAGACGCAGAGTGACGACACCAGCGAATCGGTGGAGCGCGTGGCCGCCATCATGCAGCGTAATGGGATGCGGACGTGCGTCGCGGTGAGCGACCCGTATCACCTGTATCGCATCCGCCGGATGCTGGAACGCGAAGGCGTGACGGTGTACACCTCACCGCGTCCGCAAGGGAAGCCACACGGATGGTGGTCGCGCAACCTGGCGGTGCTGCGCGAAGTGGTGAGCTACATCGCGTGGCGCGGCCACCTGACATGATCTCCAGGACTCCGCGGCGAAGCCGCTTCGCCCTCGCGCTGCGCTCGCGCGGTGCGGCGCTCGTTACGCGCTCACCCGAGACGGCTGGGTGCAGTGTAGAGACGGCCATCTGGCCGTCTCTACCGAGGCACCAGCGCGAGTATCCGTACCGGGCCGCCCGAACCGCCATCAAGCTTTGCCGCGCCCACCACGACGGTCGCGCCCTTTGGTGGAACACGCTCGAGGTTGGTCGAGTTCTCCAGGTGATAGACGTTGTGCTTCGCCGTGTAGCTGTGTACAGGATAATCCGCGGACAACCCGACATCGACCGACAGGGTATCGATGCCTAAGCCATAGACGCCGCGCTTTTCCACCAGGAACTGGGCGGCCGCGAGCGAGTAGCCGGGGAAGTGCATGGTGCCCTTGGCGTCGGCGTTGCGGTAGTCCTGCATCGAATCCCACTTCGACGTCCAGCCGGTGCGCACTTCGACCACCGCGCCGGCGGGGATCTTGCCATGCGCCTTCTCCCACGCCGCGACGTCGGCGACGGTAAGCGCGTAGTCGGCGTTGGCGGCGCACTGCTTCGCGACATCGATCACGATGAGGGGCGCGACCAGATGCGAGGCGGGGATCTGGTCCACCGTCCAACCGTCCTTCGAAAAATGCGCGGGCGCGTCGATGTGGGTGGAGAAGTGCTCCTGCATCGAGAGGTAGCGGGTGAAGTATCCGTCCTTCTCGAAGGTGGCGAGGTCGCGCGCTTCGAAGGGACGCTTCTCCGTTCCTTCCCAGTCGGGCGACTTCGGGCCGAGCGTGTGCGTGAGGTCGACGACCGTGGGCGTGTGCTGCGCGAAGGCCGCGAGTGAGAACGCGAGCAGCAATAGGACGCGCGCCTTCATGGCTTGCTCAGCTCAGGATCGCTGACCGGCCTGCGTTTGAGCGCGAAGCCGAACCACAGCGAGTTCGCTCCGTTGTAGCTGGCGGCGCGCTCCTGCCCGTGAAAACCGTCACGCTCGGCGCGGACTTTGCAGTTCGCGCACGGCTGCTCGAGCACGATCTCGTAACGTCCGAGGTAGCGCGTCTGCATCTGCGCTACGACCTTTCCGCTGGGGTCGACGACCGACACCATCGTCCGGCCGAGCGGCCAGCCATCTTCATCCGTGACCACGCCCTGGATCTTTCCTTTTGGCGCCAGGCCTTCGTCCGGACCCTGATACCCCGGGCCGCGCAGCGGACGCCCGCCGAGCTGACCGGTGAGTTTTCCGTGTTCGAGCGACAGCACGCCGTTGACGAACACATACTCGATGCCTTTCGCGGGACGGTTCGGATCCTCGAAGGTGGCCACGTCGATCACGTTCTCGGGATCGAAGATGGTGACGTCGGCAAAGTAATCGGTCTTCAGCAGGCCGCGGTTGCGCAGCTTCACGCGCTGCGCCGCGAGCGAGGTCATCTTTCTTATGGCCTCTTCGAGGCGAAGAACGTGCTCCTCGCGGACATACTTTCCGAGGATGCGCGGGAACGTTCCCCAGGCCCGCGGGTGCGACTTCGATTCGCTCAGCGGCCCGGTGTTGTTCATGCCGCTGTAATCGGTGTCCACCGCGACCCAGGGCTGCTGCATGGCGAGGCGCACATCATCTTCCGACATGGAGAAGTAGACGGCGCCGGTGTTGTCGCGGTCGGCGATCACGAAGTCGATGAGCGCGTCGAGCGGATCCTTGTTCTGTTGCTTCGCGATGGCGGCGACGGTGCGGCCTTCATACTTTTTCAGCGCGGGATCGAGCACGGAGACGACCATGATGCCGTCTGCCCCGGTACCGGTCCACATGTTCTCGAACTTGTTGCTGTTGCTCATCAAATCGTCGCGGATCTGCTTGCGCACCGCGGGGTCCTGCAACCGTTTGACGAACTGTTCCTGCCCGCCGGCGTGATAGCTGGGTGGGATGGTCGCGCCCAGCGAGGTAGCCGCAGCGACATAGGGATACTGGTCGGCAGTGACGTCGAGGCCGGCAGCGCGCGCCGACTCGATCTTGGCGATCACGTCGCGCATCTTGCCCCAGTTCTCGCGGCCGGAGACCTTGAAGTGCCAGATCTCCACCGGGATATTCGCCTCGCGTCCGATGCGGAAGGCCTCGTCGAGCGCTTGCATCTCGGCCGGGCCTTCGTCGCGAATGTGGGATGAGTAGATGCCGCCGTGCTTCGCGGCAGCTTTCGCGAGCACGATCAGCTCTTCCGTGGAAGCATAGTTCGCGGGCGCGTAGATGAGGGAAGTGGAAAGGCCGAGCGCGCCGTCGGTCATGGCGTCTTCCACGTACTCGACCATCTGCTTCAACTCTTCGCCGGTCGGCGGACGGTTCTCCTTGCCGAGCACGACCTCGCGCACCTGCGTGGCGCCGACGTAAGTCGCGATGTTCACGCCCGAGCCCTGCTTCTCCAGCCGAGCGAAATATTCCGCCAGCGTGCGCCAGTCGACGGTCAGCTTGAAGTGCTCGAGGAAATCTTTGCCCTCGTTGATGGTGAAGTCGTTCTGCGGCGCGATGGACTCGCCCTCGCCGGTGACCTCGGTGGTCACGCCCTGCGCGAGCTTGGAGAACACGGTCTTGTCGATGAGCACGCTGGTCTCGGATTGTCCCAGCATGTCGATGAATCCGGGCGCGACCACGAGTCCCTTGGCGTCGATGGTGCGCTTGGCGGTCACGCCCGGGTCAGCCTGCCCGATGAACGCGATGCGGTCGCCCACGATGCCGATGTCAGCGTAGAACCACGGATTACCGCTGCCGTCGACCACCTTGCCGTTGCGGATGAGCACGTCGTACTGCGGCGCCTGCGCGAGAGCGAGGAGGGAAGTGAGCAGAAGTGCGAAGAGCGCGAGCTTTTTCATGGCGGCACCTTATCAGAAGGTATAACGCTACCCGAACTGCATGACGCGCGGCCCGGCCAAGGTCCCGGATAACAAATCCGCTTGCCGCACCGCGGCGGAAGTATAATCCGCGCGTCGCAGTCTCAAACCTCGGAGGTCGAACCATGGACATCGGCGAAGAACGGCAAAAAGTGGTCGCGATGATGACGGCAGTCCTGCTCTCCGGCAAGCCGCTGGGCACAGGCGCCAAGGCGCAGAAAGAGATCGACAGCGCGGTCGAGACGGCGCACCGCATATGGAGCTCGGTGAAGTGGCACGAGACCGAGCAGGCAAAGAAGCTGGCCGCCTCCTCAGCGCGCTAGCTTTGGTGGAGTAAGACGAGACATAAGCCCGCCGCCAACCCGGCGGCGGTGAGGGTGCCGAGCAGGTTCACGGCGTCATTGTTGATCCAGCCGCGCTGCTCCAGTGTCGCGCCCAGCAGGCTGTCGAGGACTGCGCCGAACCCGGCGGCGAGCGTGACCAGCGCCGCTTCATGCGCTCGGACGACGCCCAGGGCGAAGGCGGCGGCTGCGACCAGCAGGGAAGCGGAGAGCGCGCACGCCATCCCTACCCAGCTCACGCCGCCGTCGGTGCCGGGCGGCACGGGCCGTCCGGTGGTGAGCAAGACGGTTCGCTGGCCATAAGCTTTCCCGATCTCACTCGCGCAGGTATCGGCCGCGGCCTCGGCCAGCACCGCGAGAGCGGCACAGGAGGCCGCCACGCGGAGAGGGGTCCACCACGCCGGATCGAGCATGAGCACCCAGGCGGCCAGGCCCACGTTCGCGACTACCTGCGCCGCGCTGCGGCCGGTGCCCGGTTCGGTCAGGCCGCGAGCTAGCTTCCGCGCGTAGCCGGAGCGCGTCACCGCCCAGGTCAGGACAAACACAAAGAGCAGCAGGGCGAACACCGGCCATCCGCCGGACATATAAAGGGTGAAGGCGATGGCGAAGCCGGCCAGGGCGCCAGAGGCGCTTACACCCCCTAAAAGCCACGCAAAGAGCGCAAAAAGGCCTGATATGACGGCCGAACGTGCGATGTTCCCGACTGGTAAACCGTGGCGCAAAATCAGCGTGAGCGCGGCGGGAACGAACCCTATAATCACAGCCCAGGCCTGATAGGAAGCGGCCCGAGTGTGCTTGCGCGAAGCAGCGGAGGCGGCACTTGGTGGCAGCACTGGCGTCAGTCGAGCGCATCCTAGCAGAGGACCCCTGAGAAAATCGCCCTAGTGCCGAGTGAAAACTAGAAGGTGGGAACCCATTATGGCTTCGTCCGTGTGGACCGGCTATTTGACGTTTGGTCTTATTTCCATGCCCGTGCGCTTGTTCTCGGGAGCACGCGGCAACCGCGTCTCGTTCAACATGCTGCACCGCGACGATCACGCGCGGGTGAAGCAGCAGATGGTGTGCTCGGAAGACGGCAAGGTGCTGAGCCGCGACGAGATCGTGAAGGGCTACGAGTTCCGCAAGGGCGAGTACGTGGTCATCGAGCCGGAAGATATCAAGAAGATCGAACCGAAGACGGCGAAGGCGATGGAGATCCTGGAATTCGTCCCTGCCGGCCAGATCGACCCACTCTATTTCGAGTCGTCGTACTACCTGATGCCGGAAGAGGCGGGACGGCGCCCTTACGCGCTGCTGCAGAAAGCGCTGGCGGAGAGTGAGTACGTCGCCATCGCCAAGCTGGCGATGCACAACCGCGAATACACCGTCTTCCTGCGCCCTTACAAGCACGGCCTGATGCTGCACACCATGTATTACAAGGACGAGGTGCGCGAGGTCGAGGGCTTCAACGACATCGCCAAAGACGTGCAGGTGAAAGACGCGGAAGTGAAAGTGGCGCACCAGCTCATCGCGGCGCTCGCCGCCGAATGGGATCCGAAGAAGTATTACGACACCTTCGAAGCCAACGTGAAGCAACTCATCAAGGCGCGCATCGAGGGCAAGGAAGTGATCCCCATCGACCGGCCGGCCAAGCCCGGCAAGGTGGTGGACCTGATGGCCGCACTCAAGCAGAGCCTCGACCAGATGGAAAAGAAGAAACCGCAGCGGGTGGAGGCGTCGCAGGCCGCGTCGGTCGTCCAACTCAAGAGTGGCGGAGCGAAGAAACGGGCCAAGGGATAGCGCGCCAGCGTGATGGCCGTTGCCGTCCAGTCCAGATTTTTCTTCTTCGGGGTGCCTGGGCAGTACCTGCTGCCGGCTCTCCTCGCCCTTCAGGTCTGGTTCTCGTGCATGGAAAGGCTGGCGCTACCAGTGGCGTAGCTGCGGCATCCCGGCTACAATAATCAATTCCTTGTACTTCTCAGCAGTCAGACCTGTGTCCGGTGAAGGCCGGCGGAGTAGGGATGCGCAGACGCAGCACCGGGATAGCAGCCATCATTCTTCTTATCGTATTTGCCATGGGGTGTGGGGAGACCTTTCGTCCCATCGCGACTCCGATCCCGCAGCCGGGCGGCGATCCCAGCAACCTGCTCCACGCCATCGTGGTCAGCCAGAATCCTGGGACACCCCTTCCGACCACGGGCTGCGGCACTCCCGCCGTGGCGCCCTGCCTGGGCGGCGCCAGTAGCATCGACACCAGCGGTGACAGCAACGTAGGCAACGCAGTCACGGGCGTGACCCCGGTGCATGCGGGTTTCGTGAGCGTCACGCGGACGTACGTCGCCAACCTGGGCAACAACACGGTGACGCGGATCCTTACGCAGGCTCCCACCTCCGGCTCGGTGACCATCCCCATGCCGACAGGCTGCGGGCCGCGGTTCGTGATGAGCCGCAATGACGGGACGGCGTACATCGCTTGTCCGGACCGCGATAGCGCGGCCGCGTTCGACAGCGTAGTGGTGCTGAGCGTCCCGTTGGATTCGATCACGGCGGAGGTTCAACTCCCGGCCGGAAGCAATCCGGTGTCGCTCAACGAGGCCTTCAACGGGAGCAAGGTGTACTCGTTGAATAGCGGCAATGGCACCGTGAGCGTGATCGCCACCGTCGACAATATTGTCATGAAGACGATCACGGTGGGCGGTTCACCCACCTGGTCAAGCATGAACCAGGATGGCTCGCTGTTGTTCGTTGCCAACGCGGGGGGCTACGTCAGTGTGATCGACACCAATGCCGATGCGCTCGCGCTGCCTCCGGTCGCGTCGGTGAACGTGATCGCCGTGGGCGGCAACCCTACCTTCGTGACGTTTGACGCCAACCGCCGCCGCCTGTACGTGGTCAATAATGCCGGCAACACCATCAGCGTGATCGACGCGGTCGCGACCTCGAGCACCTTCCTGAGCGTGATCGCGACCATCCCGGTGGGCGCCGACCCGCGCTCGGCCACGGCGCTGCGGAACGGCGCGAAGGTCTACGTGTCCAGCTGCGGCTCGAACACCGTCTCGGTGATCGATGCCACGAGTCTTGCGGTGGTGAAGACCATCACTACCGGGACCTGCCCCATCGGGCTGACCTCGCCCACCGATTCCTCGCGCGTCATAGTGGGAGTGCAGGGTGCGGGGACGGGCGCGACGGCAAGCGATCCGCCGCAGATCTTGAGCATCAGCACCCAGACCGATGCGGTGCTGGTCACGTTGAAGCCGCCGCAGCAAGATCCGAGTTGCGCCATCAATCCGACGTTGCTGCCACCGGTGACGTACTGCCCGCTGCAGCAGCCCGTGTTCGTCACCATGTCGCCGTAGGGCTCTTCGGATTTAATTTTTGTGCTTGGTTCTTGGCTGATGCTTGTGCGGCTCAGCCCGCGACGACGGCCCTCTCCTGGCGGCGGCGCCGGTTGTAGCGCATGGCGATGTTCATGTAGACGCTGCCATTGGCGGTGTCAAAGCACATCACGAGCGCTTCCTGCTCCTCGTTGCTCTTCTCGCCCAGCTCATCGGCGTGCAGCTCCGGGGGCGCGATCTTGAAGCGGAAGCCCTGATCGTTGAGCGTGGTCACGGCATTGCCGATGATCTGGTTGGCTAGCTCGAAGACGGTCTCGCGCACGATCTCGGCGTTATCGCTCACCACCTCACCGGCAAGGTAACTGGCCACCTTCACCGCGGTGGCGCTGTCGAGGTCGAATATCACCCGGCCTTCGATGTCGCCGTGGATGTTGATGATGGCGGCGGTGCCTTTGCGGCGGTACGCCTCCTCTTCCATGGCGACGTCGCCGATCTTGGTGGGACACTGCAGCGTCTCGGCGAGCACGGCGTCCGCGGCGTTGATGAAGGGCTGGATCAACTCCATCTTCATTAGTTCTCTCCCGCCGCCGCTGCGGCCATGGCGATGCCGTCTTCACCGAGCACGTACTTGATCACCTCGTACAGCACCTCGGGTTTCACCGGCTTCTGCACGAAGTGGCGCGCGCCTTTTTGCAGGGCGGTGACGATGTTTTCCTGGTAGCCGACCGACGAGACCATGATGACGCGCGCTTCCGGATGATTGCGCACGATGCGCTCGGCTGCCTCGATGCCTTCCATCTGCGGCATGGTGATGTCCATGAGTACCACGTCGGGATGGATGCGGTCGTATTCCGTGATGGCGGTGCAACCGTCGCCCGCCTCGCCCGCCACCTGGCCGCCAAAGGTCTCGATCATCTTGGTGAGGTTCTTGCGCGCGAATACCGAATCGTCTACCACCAGGTAGCGTACCGGCTGCTTGTCTTTGCTGCGAAGCAGAGCCGCGAATTGTTCCATAACCAGTCTCCTGAGCCGCTTGTCCTGTACCAGACGCGCCGCCGCGTCCGGCTTAAAACCTAAACTTTCGCCACCGCGCGGACGCGGTCGGGAACGCACTGCGCCTGCAGCGTATTCGCCATCATGTCGAGCGGCACCACGCGAATGGCATGTCCTCGTTCGATGGCCGCCTTCGGCATCCCGAAGACCACGCACGATTCCTCACTCTGCGCGATGGTCAGGCCGCCCGCTGCCTTCACCGCGCCGAGCGCGTCGGCGCCATCCTCACCCATGCCGGTCATGATCACGCCGATGGCCTCCTTGCCGAACTCCTGCGCCACCGAGCGATAGAGGATGTCCACCGACGGACGATGTCCGTTGACGCGCTCCTCGTCGGAAAGCACCGCGATGTTGCCCAGCGGCATGCGCCGCACCTTGAGGTGCCGGTTGCCGGGACAGATGAGCGCTCGTCCCGCTACCAGCATGTCGCCCGATTGCGCTTCCTTCACCTCGATGGCGCAGCACTCGTCCAGCCGGCGGGCGAACAGCTCGGTAAAGCCTTCGGGCATGTGTTGCACCACGACGATGGAGCCGGGAAAATCGCCGGGTAGTTGCGAAAGCACGTATTGCAGCGCGTTCGGACCGCCAGTGGAGATGCCGATGGCCACGATGCGTGAAGGCGAGGCGTGTGGCTTGCCCTGTCCCTTGGGAAACCGCCGCAGCGTGGGCAACACGGGCACCTCGAACCGCGGAGTGGCCGGCATCTTCGTTTGTGCGGCGGTCTTGATCTTGGTGATGAGCTCGGTGGCGATGTCTTCCATGTGGGCGGAAGCCGCGTCCTTCGGCTTGGCGACAAAGTCGAAGGCGCCGAGCGCGAGCGCTTTGAAGGTGGCGGATGCGCCCTGCGTGGTGTGTGCGCTCACCACGATCACCGGGATGCGGTGGCGCTTGGTGATCTCGCGCAGCATCTCGATGCCGTCCATGCGCGGCATCTCGAGGTCGAGCGTGATCACCTGCGGTTTGAGCTCGTCGATCTTTTTCAGGCCGAAGCTGCCATCCATAGCGGTGCCCACCACTTGGATGGTTCCGTCGCGCTCGAGGATCTGCGGGATGAGTTTCCGCATGAGCGCGGAATCGTCGACCACCAGGACGCGCACCGGATCGCTCATGCGTGCGCTCCTTTGGCGCCGTCGCGGCCGATGCGCGCGACCACTGCCTGGACATTCAGGATCAGCACCACCGTGCCGTCGCCCAGGATGGAAGCTCCGGAGACGAGTTCGGTGGCGACCAGGTGATCGTCGAGCGCCTTGATCACCAATTCTTCTTCTCCCACCAGGCGGTCGACCACCAGCCCGAACTTGCGGTCACCGATGGCGATGATGACGATGAACAGTTGCTTCCCCGGCGAGGCTTTGCGCTTGCCGAGCTTTGCCAGGCGGACCAGCGTGAGCACCTGGTCGCGCAAACGCACGACTTCATGGTTGTCCACGCGATGGATCTCGCCCTCGGTGGCGCGCGTGATCTCCAGCACCGACCCCAGCGGCACGGCGTAGAGACGGTCAGCCACCCGGAACAGTAGCGCCTTGATGATGGCGAGGGTGAGCGGCACCTTGAGCTGGAAGGTGGTGCCTTGTCCCACGGTGCTGGTGATGCCGACCGAGCCTTTCAGCCGGTCGA
Source organism: Acidobacteriota bacterium (assembly GCA_030774055.1). Lineage (NCBI taxonomy): Bacteria > Pseudomonadati > Acidobacteriota > Acidobacteriota bacterium. Next base: position 20,797 of record JALYLW010000049.1, on the reverse strand, counting down.
GCACGGTCTTCACCACGTCCATGCCCACACCGCGCCCGGAGACCTCCGTCACTTGTGCGGCGGTCGAGAGCCCAGGATTGAAGATCAGTGCGAACTGCTCGCCTTCGCTCATGCGTCCCGCTTCATCCGCGGTGATGAGGCCGCGCTCGATGGCTTTGGCTACGACTTTGGCGCGGTCGATGCCGCGGCCGTCGTCCGCGATCTCGATCACCACCTGGTTGCCATGGTGGAAGGCGTTCAGCCGGATGATGCCGGCCGCCGGCTTGCCGAGCGCAGTGCGCTCGGCCGGCGTTTCCAGGCCGTGGTCCACGGCGTTGCGTACCAGATGGCTGAGCGGCTCGGCGAGCGTATCCAGGATGCTCTTGTCCAAGTCGGTGTCTTGCCCGCTGATCTGCAGCGCCACTTCCTTGCCGGCGTTCTTGGCCAGGTCGCGGATGATGCGGGGCACGCGCCGGAAAAGCTGCTCCACCGGCACCATGCGAATCTTCATCACCGATTTCTGCAGGTCGCGAAGCACGCGCGCCTGGAACGCCATGGCGTCCGCGAACCTGCCGCGCAGCGGATCCTTGGCAAAGCGCTTGTCGAACTCGCTCATCGTCTGCAGCAGCATCGATTTGCCGATGATGAGTTCACCCACCAGGTTGAGCACGTCGTCGATGCGGTCGGCGTCCACGCGCAGGCTGGTCTCGCCCACCGCGCTCTTGCTCGCCGCCTTCTCGGCATGTTCGTCCCTGCTTTCGGAAGACGTCACGGAAGACGACACGGGGTGCACGGATGCGGCCGGTTGCGCCGGCGTTTCCCCGATCTCGAGAACGCTGTCTGATCCCGACGCGGCGGCGCTTGCGGCCTGCACCACCACTACATCCTTGATCACGGCGGGGATGTGCGACTTCTTCGCGATCCATCGCTCGTCGTGCTTGCTGGCGATCGCCATCTCGACCACTTCGGTCTGCTCGGCCAGCGTGCTGTCTTCAGGATGGATGGCGAGCACGGTGCCGAAATCCGCGACCACGTTGCGGATCATCTGCATGGCGGCGGCGCGCATCGGGCAGTCGCGATCGATCTGCAGCGCCACGTGGAAGATGGCGTTGCCGCGGTCGGCAGAATGCGCGATCACCACCTGTTCGTACTCCGACCACTGGAACTTGGGCGCGAGCTTGGCCTGCTCAGCGGCAGCGGGCGCGCTGGTCAGCTGCTTGATGTGCTGGCGTAACGCCTCGCCGGAAGGGGGCTGCAGGTTGTTGCGATAGGCGGCGAGCAGCGACTGGAAGGTGTCCGCCGCGGCCAGCACCACTTCCGGGATGCGCGTGTTCTGCGCGCTCTGCGCCAGTTCGGGCGTGAGCACGTCTTCGAGCTCGTGGGCCAACTCGCTCAGCTCGCGATATCCGCATGCTGCTGAATCGCCTTTCAAGGTGTGCACCGTCCGGCGCACGCTGCGTACCGTTTCGGTGTCTCCGGGACTCTTCTCCAACGCGAGTGCTTCTTCGTTGAGCGTCTGCAGCAGTTCCTGCGCGCTCTCGAAGAAGAGTTCTTTCAGCTCGCTCGCTTTGTCTTCGGAGAAGAAACTCACGGATTCGCCTCGATGCGCTGGTATGCGGTCCCGTTATTCACGTGGATCATCTTGAACTTGTCGGTGAGCCCGAAGAGGCTTTCCGCGTGTCCCACGAAAAGATAGCCTTCGCGGTTCAGGCAGCGATAGAACTTTTCCACCAGGCGCTTCTGCTCGGCTTCGTCGAAGTAGATCATCACGTTGCGGCAGAAGATCACGTCGTTGCGCTGCGGCAGGAACTCCGTCTTCAGGTTATGGAAGTCGAAGTGGACCATCTCCTTCACACCCTTCTTGATGGTGTATTTGTCGCCACCCTTGTCGAAGTAGCGCAGGCGATAGGTGTAATCCACCGGCTCCATGTGGTTCTCGGGATAGATCCCTTCCTGCGCGGCGCGCAGCACGGAGTAGTTGATGTCCGAAGCCAGGATCTCCACCTTCCACGGCGGCGGGATCAGCGGCTTGGGGCTCGGCATCTCGAAAGGCAGCGGGTTACGCAGGTAGTAGTAGGCCAGCGCGTCGCAGATGAGCATGGCGATGGTGTACGGCTCCTGCCCGGTGGAGCATCCCGCGCTCCACACCCGCAGCGACCAGTCGCGGCGCTCCGTCTTGCGCTGCAAGATCTCTTCGAGGGTGACCTTGTGGAAGAGTTCGAGCTGCGGCTTGTTGCGGAAGAAGCTGGTTTCGTTGACGGTGAGGTGCTCGAGCAGCGCGGATAACTCAGCCCGGCCTTCGCGGCTGATGAGCAGCTGATAATAACGATAGAAACTCTCGAGTCCGGTCGTCTTGAGGCGGCGCTGCAAGCGGTCTTGCAGGAAGTGGACGCGGCGCTCGTCGAAATACATGCCGCATTCCTGATAGATCAGGGTCTGCAGCAGCTTGAGTTCCGGATCGGTGAGCTGGGTCTGAAGACTCGGTGTGGTCGCCATTGCCTCTCGCCAGTGTTCCATCGCGGCAGGTTCTCTGCCGCGTCCGTGCTTTGGAAACTACCTAGGAGCCCGCGGACGCGACCGACTGTGCCGCTTCCGCCAGATCGCCGAGCCGCTTCAGCTCGCCGCGTTGCAGGATCTTCGACAACTCGATGAGGATGATCAGCCGTCCGTTCAGCTTGCCCACCCCGGTCACGTAGTTGAGCTCGCCTTCCTCGAATACGTTGGGAGGATTCTCCACCTCGGCGCGGGGCACCTTCAACACTTCTGAAGCCGAGTCCACGATCAGGCCGACCATCTTGTTGTCCAGTTCGGCCACCAGGATGCGGTTCTTCTTGGTGCGCGTGATCTCACGCTCGCCAAAACGCTTGCGCAGATCCACCACCGAGATAATCTTGCCGCGCAGGTTGATCACGCCCTCGATGTATTCTGGCGCGTCAGGCACGGCGGTGATGTCGGGCACGCGCACGATCTCGTGCACCAATTCGATGGGCACGCCAAACGTCTCGCGCCCGATGCGGAACCCGACGATGTGCAGGTCCTTGGTGGTCATGCTTGCGTCCTAGTTCCTCGCCGCCACGGCGGCCATGCGGCCCGGTTCGTGCCGGCGCTGCGCTATCGCGTGCCGCCCGTCGCCGTTCGACTCGATCACGAAGCGGTCCATGGCTTCGAGCAGCATGCGCGACATCTTCGACATCTGCTCCGCCGATGCGGCTAGCTCGGTCGATCCGGAAGTGGATTGCTGCACCAGCTCCCGCATCTTCTCCATCGCCTTCACCACCGCTTGCGCGCCCGAGGCCTGCTCCTCGACCGAGGAGTTGATCTCGTGCGTGATCTCGTTCAGCCGCGTGGTGGCTTTTGCGATCTGCGCGGAACCATGTGATTGCTCGTTGGTCGCCGCCCCGATCTCCTGCGCGAACTTGTAGACCTCGGTCACGACGTTCGAGATCTTGCGCAGCGCGGTGGATAGGTCCGAGCCCAGCGTGAGGCCTTCGTTCACGATGGTGGTCGACTTCTCCATGTTCTCGACCGCCTTGCGCGCCTCTTTCTGGATCGACTGGATGAGCTCGCTGATCTCCTTGGTGGATGAAGCCGATTTCTCCGCCAGCTTGCGGACCTCGTCGGCGACCACAGCGAAGCCCAGGCCGTGCTCGCCGGCGCGCGCCGCTTCAATGGCGGCGTTCAGCGCCAGCAGGTTGGTCTGTTCGGCCAGGTCGTCGATCACCTCGATGATCTTGCCGATGTCGTCGGCGCGCTGTCCCAGGGCGCCGATGATCTCACCCGACGAGCGGATGGAACTGTTGATGCGGTTCAATCCGTCGGTGGCCTTCTCCATCGTCGTGATGCCGCTCTGCACCTCTTCGCGTGAACGCTGCGAGATATCGAGCAGCACCTTCGCGGTGTCGGCCACACGCTGGATAGAAGCCACCATCTGGTCGATCGAAGCCGAGGTCTCGGAAACGCTCGAGGCCTGGGTCTGCGTGTTCTTCACCATGTTCTGCACGTTGATGGACATCTCGTGCATCGTGCTGGTCACTTCGTCGATCGCCGAAGAAGCGTGCACGCTGATCTTGGCGGATTCGTCGGACGCATCCGCCACCTGGTTCGAGCCGCTGGCGACTTGCGCCGCGCTGTCGCGCACGCGCTTCACCAGCGCGCGCAGGCCGGTGGTCATCGCCGAGAACGCGTTGGCCAGCGTGTCGCGCTGCGAGCGCGGCTGCACCTGAACGGAAAGATCGCCGCCCGCGATGGCTTCCGAGACGGCCGCCATCTCCTTCAGATAGATCACCATGTTGTTGAAGGTGCGCGCGAGTTCGCCGATCTCGTCGTTGCTGCTGATGTCGATATTGTGTTCCAGGTCGCCGGAATTGCCGATCTCGCCGGCCACGCCGATAAGTTTCTTCAGCGGCTCGGTGATCGCCTTCGCGGTGTAGTAGGCGATGCCAAAGCCGAGCGCGAGCGCCAGGACGAAGGCCAACGCCGAGACCCATTTCAGGGCCGTTCCCGTGCTATCTGCCGACTTCTGCTGGTCCGCGAGCATGCGGTTATTGGCTTCATCCGCCTGGTCGAGCGGCTCGGTGGAGCGTTTCAGCCACGCCGCGGGATCCTGCTGCAGGTAGAAGATCTGTAATTCGGCCACGGTGGCGTTGCCAGCGTCCACATCCTTGCGCTTGTTGATCAGCGGCGTGGCAAACTCGGCGCTCCACTTCTGTTCCAGGTCGCGGACCCGGGAGAGAGCGGCTTTCTGTTCCGGGATGACTGCCTTTGCTTCCGCCGCCTGGATGCGCTTTTCGAGGTCGCCCAGCCCAGCCGTCATCTTCTCCGCTTCGCGCGTGTCACCGCTCAACAGGAAGTTGCCGAGGGCGAGCCGGTTCTGCATCATCTGGCGGCTCACCGCTTCGGTCGCGCCCTTTTCTTCGAGCGCGTTCCGCAGCGCTTCCTGCGAGCTCTGTTGCCTGAACATGCTGTACAGGTTCACGATGAACAGCAGGAACAGGATGCCGAGCACGGCACCGAACCCGTAATACAGTTTTTTCTGGATACTCATTACCCCTGCCTCCGCCGCTGCCGGCGCTTACTGATTCCCTTTGAAGTTGAAGGTCACGACTTGTGTCGTCTCGGCCGGCGCCGCTTCGAACCTGCACTTTTTCACGGCGTCGAGCGCTGATTCGATCAGCAGCGGATGACCACCCAGCGCCTTCGCGCTCTTCACCGCGCCCGCCGGCGTGATCACGATCTCGACCTTCACCGCGCCGCTCACGTTCATCTTCTTGGCCAGCTCCGGATACACCGGCCGCACCTCGTTCTTCATCTTCCGGTCGTCGCCCAGGGCCGAAGGTAGCGTGCCTGCGGCGACGATTCCGGCCACAGCGCCGATCGCGATCCAACTTCTAAATCCCCGTAAAGACACATCTCCTCCTAAGGCGGCAGACTGCCGACAACCATATGTGCAATGCCGATGCCATGTGGAGACTAGCTAGCCTCAGACTGAATATAACTTACAACTGCCTTAGATACATAGGTTTAGATTGTCATTGCGAGACGATTTCGGGCCCGACGCGACCGTTTCCCGTCTCAAGCGATCGCCGCGTACCTCCACTTGTCTCATTGTGAGACAGAAAATCAGAGCCTTATGTTAATCATATAGTTAACATTCTGACTTAATCCTTGACTCATTTTGAGATTGCGCATAACGTTACCCTCTCCCCCAAGCAAAAGCTGTCGCCGTCTCACCCCAAAGATGACTGTCTCCGGAAGATCGACGGCGGACCCCGCTTCCTCGGCACAGGTATTCCAGGAGATCCTTCTCCGTTTTTCGAACGCGGTCGCTGAAGGCGCCGACTTTCCTGCGCTCATCCGATTGTTCTGCCACACGGCAAAGATCTTCTTTGAGGTGAGCGGCGTGTACTACTGGAACCTGGAGGAGAATGGGCGCCTCGTGGCGGTCGATGCCGAAGGCCATATGGCCGCCGAGTTCCTGGAAGCGACCCTGCAGGTCGAGGAAAGCGCGGTCGCGACGGAGGCGATCCAGGGACGGCATACTGTTTTCGTCAATCACCTCGAGCGGGGACGATATCCGATGGCCACGCGCTTCGGAGCGCGGGCCCTGCTGGCTGCGCCGCTCGTGGTAGGCGGCAACGTGATCGGCGTCGCGGTGCTACTGCACGATTCCGATGCGGATTTTTTCACCGCCGATCTCGCTTCCAAGGCGACCATCCTGGCGTCGCAGCTGGGCAGCATGATCGAGGTCGCGCGCCGGCGCGAATCGTCGCTCGAAGAACGCGAGCGCGCCGTCCAGGTGATGGAGATCACGCACGCGCTCCAGTCCAGCTTCAGTGTGGAGACCATCACCACCACGCTGGCCCGCAAAGTGCGGGGCTTGCTCGACGCTGCCTTTGTTGTCCTTTATTCCCAGGGCGCTGATGGACTGGAAGCGCGCGCGGTCGCGACCGACGGCCTCCCCGATCCGCTAGGCGCAGCCCAGGCCGAAACATTGGCGCACGCCGAGGGAACAAGGTTGCTGGCCACCGTCTCGAGCGATCTGCCTGCGGCCATCGCCTTTGACGCGAGCTTGCGCGGCGGCGTGGTGCCCTTCGCTGACGCGGTCGCGGTCCGCGTGAAAATGGCGCGCAGCCACGCGATATTGCTGGTCTGCTTCCGGCCTGCCGCCAAGGTGCAAGGCCGCGATTTTCGCCTGCTCGGATCGCTCGCCGCATCGGCCGGCTTGATTCTCGCCAACGCCGAGCTTTATTCCACCACCGAGCAGCACCGCAACCGCGCTGAGAACCTCGTGAAGCTGGGCTTGGAGCTCAGTTCCTCGCTGAACCTTCCCGAATTCGTCAAGAGTTTCACGCTGCGCGCGGCCGACATGCTGGGAGCGCATGCCGCCGCACTCGTGCTGGCGCAGGGCGCCACGCTCGAGACCGTATTCCTGCACCACGAGGGCGCGGCCACCGACCGCGGGTTGCCGCGGCGTTTGACGCAGGCATTGATCGACTTCGGGCCCACGCATCGCGACACCGTCTCCGCCGGCGGCGCCACGGAGCTGTTGGGCGCGGGAGCAGCGACCGCGCTGGGATGGAACGATATCTGCATCGTGCGGCTCGCGGGCGCTTCCGAAGAGTTCCTCGGATACCTCTGCCTGGCCGAGTTGCGGCGCACTCTTTCCGCCGAAGACCACGAGTTGCTGCGCGCTGTCTCCGGACACGTTTCCGTTGCGCTCGAGAACTCGCGCTTGTTCACGCGCATTGCGCAATCCAACAAGCAGTGGGCAGAGATCTTTGACGCCATCTCCGACTTCATCGTCGTACACGATGAAAGCAATCGCGTGCTGCGCGTGAATCGTTCGCTGGCCGAGTTGATCGGCGTGCGGCCTTCCGAGTTGATTGGAGTGGCCATGCGCGCGCTGGTGTCCATCGCCACCGAACCGTCGCCGTTGCCGTGCCCGTTCTGTCGCGCCGGCATGGAGACGGGCGACGAATATATCCACCCGGTGCTCGAGCGTACCTACCTCGTCTCCACTTCGCGCCTGCGCGGCGCGCTCAACGAGGGCCTGCAGACCATCCACGTGCTCAAGGACATCACCGACCGCCGCGAGGTCGAGCGCCGCTATCGCGAGCTCTTCGACAACACCCAGGAAGGCATCTTCTTCTCCTCGCCCGAGGGACGCTTCATCGAGGTGAACGATGCGCTCGTGCGCATGCTCGGCTACAGCAGCCGGCAAGAGCTGCTCGAGATCGACATCCCCACGCGGCTCTACCTGCAACCCGACGACCGCCTGCGCTTCAAGAAACTCATCGAAGATAAAGGCGCGGTGCGCAACTATCAGGAAGTGCTGCGGCGCAAGGACGGGACCCTCATCCACACGCTGCAGAACTCATTCGCCGTGTGCGACGCGCACGGTGACGTGCTGCAGTATCGCGGCATGATCCTCGACATCACCGAGCTGAAGACCTTCCAGTCGCAACTGCAACACGAGCGCGATTTCAACAGCAAGATCCTGAACAACACGCAGAGCATGATCCTGGTCTCTGACACTGCCGGGTTGATCAGTTATGCCAACCGGCGCTGCTTCGAGGCGGGCGGCTTCAAGGAGTCTGAACTGCTCGGCAACCGCCTGCTGGAGCTGGTTGCGCCCGCGCGGCGCCCGAGTTTCGCGGAAGCGTTCGACGCCGTGATATCCGGCCAGCAGGTCGACAATCTCGAGCTTCCCATCCAGCGCAGTTCGGGCCAAGCCGGCCATTTCTCCCTGAACCTGAGCCCGATGCGCGACGATCAAGGCAACGTCACCAGCATCGTGGTGGTGATGACGGATATCACCGACGCCACGATGCTCAACGCCAAGCTCATGCACGCGGAGAAGATGGCGGCCGTTGGCCAACTGGTTTCTGGCGTGGCGCACGAGGTCAATAACCCGCTCACCGCGATCATGGGATTTGCCGACCTGTTGCTGCAGCAGCAGGACGTGCCGGAATCCGCCAAGAAAGATCTCTTCGTCATCGTGCAGGAGTCGCAGCGCACGCGCCAGATCGTGCAGAACCTGCTGAGCTTTGCGCGTCCCAAGCCGGCCGAGCGAAAACCCATCGACGTGAATTCCATCTTGCAGCGCACGCTCCACTTGCGTACCTACGATTTCTCCAGCCACGGCGTGGATGTGGTGGAGCGCCTGCAAGAGCAGCTGCCCGAGGTCGTGGGCGACGCGCACCAGTTGCAGCAGGTGTTCCTTAACATCCTGAACAACGCCTACGATGCGGTGCGCGAGACGGGCCGCAGGGGTGCGATCGAGGTCGTCACCAGCGCGCGCAGCGGCATGGTGGACGTGAGCTTCTCGGATAACGGCGCCGGCGTCGCGCATCCCGATCGCATCTTCGATCCCTTTTTCACCACCAAGGAAGTGGGCAAGGGAACCGGCCTCGGACTGAGCATCTGCTACGGCATCGTGCGCGAGCACGGCGGCGAGATCAGCTGCACGAACAACGACCATGGCCTGGGAGCGACCTTCGTGGTGCGCCTGCCGCTGGCGGCGGCCGCGGTCGCAGGAGCGCATGCATGAGCGCAGCCCCGAAACCACGTGCGCTGCCCATCCTGGTGGTGGAAGATGAGCCTTCGGTGATGGCCTTTCTGCGCGCGGCGCTGGAGCGCAGCGGCTATCCCATCGTGGCGGCCGCCTCCGGCGTGGAAGCGCTGAAGTTGCTGGAACAAGGCGAGTATCGCGGCGTGCTCACTGACATGCGTACTCCCGGCGGCGTGAGCGGCGCAGACGTCCATGCCTGGATCGTGACCAATCGTCCGCACCTTGCCGAGCGCGTGATCCTGGTCACCGGTGACACGGTGAACGAAGAGACGGTCGCGCTGCTGCGCAAAACCAACGCCCCGTGCGTGGAGAAACCGTTCCGCGTGCAGCAGCTCTTGCAAGTAGTGGAGCGGATATTCGGGAAGGCGCTATGACACAAGACTTCCGCGTGCGGTTCCTTATCGTCGACGACCAGCAGAGCATCCGCAAGCTCTGCATGACGATCGGCGCGTCGCAGGGTTTCGTGTGCGCGGAAGCGGAGAGTGCCGAAGCCGCGCTCGCTTATCTCGAGACCAACGTCGCCGACATCGTGCTTGTCGACCTGAAGATGGCCAACATGGACGGCCTGGAGTTCCTCGGCACGCTGAAGAAGATGTTGCCGCGCACCGAGGTCGCCATCATGACCGGCTATGGCTCGGTGGAGAGCGCGGTGCAGGCCATGCGGCTCGGTGCTTACGACTACATCACCAAACCGTTCCGCGTGGAAGAGATGAAGATCGTGCTGCAGCGCATGGCAGAGAAAGTCCGCCTCGTCGCCGAGAACCAGTTCCTGCTCGAGCAGGTGCGCACGCAGATGGAGCTGAACGGCATCGTGGGCAGCTCGGCGCGCATCCAGGACGCGCTGCGCATGGTCGCGCGCCTGAAGGATACGCGCACGCCGGTGCTGATCACGGGCGAGAGTGGCACCGGAAAAGAGCTGATCGCGCGCGCCATCCACTTCGGCGGCATCTATGCCAAGCGACCGTTCGTCGCAGTGGACTGCGGCTCGCTGGTCCCGACGCTCATCGAGAGCGAGCTCTTCGGCTACGAGAAAGGCGCCTTCACCGGCGCGCTCCGCACCAAGGCCGGCCTGTTCCAGGCCGCTGATGGTGGCACCATCTTCCTCGACGAGATCGGCGAGCTTCCCATGGAGATGCAGGCCAAGATGCTGCGCGTATTGCAGGAGAAGGAAGTGCGTCCGGTGGGCAGCAATCAGAGATTCGGCGTAGACGTGCGCGTGATCGCTGCCACCAATCGCGATCTCGAGACCGCGTACAAAGCCGGCACCTTCCGCAAAGATTTGTACTTCCGGTTGAACGTCGTCACCCTGCACCTGGCAGCGCTGCGCGAACGCAAGTCCGATATCCCCACGCTGGTGCGCTGGTTCCTCTCGCGCATCGCTCCCAACCGCGGCCTGCAAGTATCGAACGCGGCGATGAACTGCCTGCTCAACTATGAATGGCCGGGCAACGTGCGCGAGCTCGAGAACTGCATCGAGCGCGCGGTCGCCCTCGGTAACGAGACGGTGATCGATGTTGCGGACCTTCCACCCTCCATCCAGGGCGCGAGTACGGTTGCGCCGGCGGAGCGCGTGCCGTCGATGTCCATCTCCGCGAGCTCCGGCAGCGGCGTCGCCGAGAGCAATGCCTCTTCGATGCACCTCGAAGAGATGGAGCGCGCGACCATCCAGCGCGTCTTCGACCAGGTGGGGGGCGACAAGAACCTGGCACGTGAGATCCTCGGCATCAGCCGCGCTACCTTATATAGGAAGATAAAACGCTACAACATCCGCATCGGAGTCCAGGCCGCAGCCGCAGTCGCCCGCTGAAACCGGTGAGACTGTGTCAAGGTGAGACGTGGCAATCCCGATTTCCCAGACCCCAGTCGGTGAGACGGCCTTTCAATCCAACCACTTAGAATCGCTACCGTTTGGCTGTGCTCGTGCATTTCTACTAGCTGTCTCTTCACGCCTTCGCAGCGTTCGGGCGGAAAACCAGCCGGCCGGATGGGAGTGAATCAGACGCAACTTGGCTTCTTTCTGGATCGCCCAATTCCCCCGGGCGCGCTCCAAAACCAGGAGAGAGGCGCGAGGAAGATCGGTGACACAGCAAGTCGCGGTCGCGTCACGGACTGCAGGCGAAGGCTCCGTCTCGAAATTAGCGCAGTTCTTCCCGGAAGCAGTCGCGGTCCGGATCCCGGTGCGAGTCACCGGGACTGGTGGCCGCGGACGTGAGCTTTCCGAGCAGACGCTGATCGAGTACGGCACCGCGGACGAAGTCCTGTTCGCTTGCACCCTGCCGCTCGAATTCGATGATCATCTCCATCTGGAGAACGCCGATGGCAGCCTGCGCGCCGAGGCGGACATCGTCGCTTTGCAGTATCACGACGGGCACGTAGCCATCGCTGCGCGCTTCACCGCCAAGCCGGCGAATTGGATCATCCAGGCATGAGCGCCGCACACGCACCGGCACGGCTCACGGAGATCGCGGCGCACTGGCGCACCGCGCGGAAGCTCTACCCCATCTACGCGGCCGTGCTGCGCCAGTATTCGATCGCGCTCGAACCTTCGCGCGAGCTGGAGTATCCGGCCGACCGCTCAGAGCCGGAAGCCATCGAGCGCATACAGAAATGGTTTGCGGAAGCGGACGCGAAGATCGAAGTCTGGCAGCTGCGGCAGGTGCTGCAGACGTCGGAACTGGGCACCGAACCCATACTGCGCGCCCTCATCACCCGCATCCTAGAGAAAGATACGCGGACGGGATCCGATCGGGACAAGGCCGACTTCTTGCTGGCACAGTACTTCTTCCATTGCGCGCCGTCGACGGCACATCAAGGCCTGCCCACACTCGATGACCTCGCCGAAGTGCTCGAGCCGGTGCTGGGAGAGTCGGTCCCAGAATCGCCCGCGTGGCTCGCGCCCCTCGACCCGGTGCTGGTCGAGCTGCGCCAGTGCGAATCGTTGCGCGACCTGCTACAACGCGACGTGCTCGCCCGCGCACGGAGACTAAAGGTCGAGGCCGGCGACATGTTCTTCGGCTCTGGCGCCCTGCTTGCCTTCACCCGCTTCAACTTCCTGGTGCGCGGCACGTTCGTCCGGCTGATCCACAACGACTTGCACGCCATCCGCTTCGCGCTTCATGGCCTCGAGCAACGCGGACAGAAGACTTTTGACTGCAGCACGGCCGGACTTGGCAAGGCCGAGTCCTCGGAATATCTGCGGCTGTTCTGCCATGACTGGAAGACGATGTTCCGCGCGGCCTACAGCTCGGGCCAATCGTTCCAGCAACTGATCAAGTTGCGGGACCTGCTGGAAGCCGCTCTGGCAGCGGCTCCGCCGCCGATCGTCGCGCCAGCTCCGGAGCCGGTCAAGCCGGTACCCGTGGTGGCGACAGCGCCGGCGTCGGTGCCGCAGACCACCACCGGAGCCGCTACGTCACGGGCAGCGGAGCCGGCACAAGCCCAGCAACCGCGAGCGAAAGCGAACGCGCCGGAAGCACCCAGTCCGGCGGCGGTGCGCAAGGAAGTCACTGCCGCGTACCAGGCCGCGCCGAAGCCAACGCCCGCCAAGCCGGCGGCCAGGCCCGCGTTCAAGAATGCGGCGACCAAGAATATTGTCATCGGCAAAAAGCCGGCTGAGGTGGTGCCCACCGACGTGGATGGCTGCCTCGAGCAGATCGCCGAACAGTTGCTCAAAGACGGCGCGAAGCAAGGCACGGCAGTCACCGCGGTCGTGGTCGCGGGACACCGGCTGATGCTCTCCTCCTGGGAAGTGGCCGCATTCGTCCAGGGCGGCGACGACATTTCCGACGCGTTGCAGCGCGCCGTCGGGGCACGCGCGTTGCTTTCGCGCGCCGCGGAGGAGCGCAAGCAGGGAATCGAGGTCACTCTCGTGCTCGCCGCGGCACATGCGGAAGCCGCGGCGCTGCAAGCTCGTATCGCGCAGGCGAAAGAGCAGAAGGATATCGATGGCGCAGTGAACCTCGCCGCCAGCGCGCGCCGATTGATCACGTCGATGGAAGAGTTGGAAAGCGGACCTAAACCCCCGCACCGGAGTGCGCAGTGAATCAAGAGACGGTATTGATCATCGCCGACGACGCGGAGTTCCCGCGCAACGTCATGGGCCGCTGGCAAGCGGAGCGCAAGGTCCCCGCCTTCACCCTGATGGGCAGCGAGCTGTGGAAGGGAGCGCAGACCGCTTCTTATGATCTCGCGCTGGTGGGCGGCATCCGCAATGGACGTCTGGCGATAGTGCTCGATTCGCTCGAGACCTCGGCTGCACCCGTCATATACGTCCCGACGGACTCGCAGTCGGCCACCGCGGTGCGCAACAGCCATCCGCGATTGCTGGTGTTGCCGCAACATGATGGCTGGCTCGACGCGCTCATCCTGCTCTCCATCGAAGCGCTGCGGCATGCGGAAGCGACCGCCCGCGCCAAGCGAGCGGAAGAGTCGGCCAGCAAGGACCGTCGCGATGCGACCCTCGGACGCTACATGCTCGAGCAGCGCCACGGCATGAACAACGCCCTCACCTCCGTATTGGGCAACGCGGAACTGCTGCTGCTCGAGCCCGGCGTGCTCTCCGCCGAGGTGCGCGAGCAGGTCGAGACCATGCACTCCATGGCGCTGCGCATGCACGAGATCATGCAGCGCTTCTCCTCGCTGGAGAGCGAGATGAACTTCGCTGAGAAAGAGTCTCATCGTGAGACGAAGCGCTCGTCTCACCGCGCCGTCAGCGGCTCATAATCTCCGCGAGTCTATCCACTAAGAGTAAGCAAACAAACAACTTAAACATAGAGACAGCATGTTTTCCAGCCACCGCCAACGGTGGCTGTGGAATTGCTTTTATGGTTACCGGAGAACTCTGCGGAGACCTTCGCCCCGCCGCCGGAGTGCCCGAAAGACCCCATGAAGAAGATCCTGATCGTCGACGATTCGCAGGCCGAGATCAAGCTGATGCAGTCGGTACTGCAGGCAGCCGGGTACTGGCCGGTCGCGATCAACGATCCGATGAAGATCGAACAGACCATCGACGCCGAGCGTCCCAGTCTGATCCTGCTCGACGTGGTGATGCCGAACCGCAATGGCTTCCAGGCGTGTCGCGAGCTAAAGTCGAGTGTCGCGTACCAACGCATCCCCGTCGTGCTGGTCAGCTCGAAGAACACCGACAGTGACAAGTTCTGGGCGAAACAGCAGGGCGCGGACGATTACGTGGTGAAACCGTGGAGCAAGGAAGTGCTCCTCGGCGTTTTACAGAGACTTCTCTAGCGACATGCCGGACGAGACGCCACAACTCGAACCCTTGCAGCCGGAAGCCGATGGCGGCGCGATGCCGCCGGAATTCGCCGAACAGCTGCCGGAGCATCAGTACTGCATCTTCCGCGCCGGCCGCGAACGTTTCTGCTTGATGGTGCTCGACGTGGAAGAGGTGGTCGAGTGGCCCACCGTGACGCGCGTCCCGCTCTCGCCCGCGTTCCTCATGGGCGTGTTCAACCTGCGCGGCTCCATCGTGCCGCTCATCGACATCGCATTCACCGAAGGCCGCCGCGCCGACCTGCCGCCAAAGCACGTGGTGGTGGCGCAGATGAAGGCCACCGACGACCATGAAGAGCTGCGGCTGGGCATCGCAGCCGACGAAGTGATCGGCACCTTCACCACCAGCGATCCGCTGCTGGTGGATGAGGCGCCGCGCGACGTGCCGCACTGCTGTGGCATGCTGCGGCACGAAGACCGTTTGGCTTTAGCGTTGGACCTGAAGCGCCTCACCGAGGCGTTTCCGGTCGGCGTGATCTGATGGTTGATTCGCAAGTCAGGGCAAGCAGAGTTCTGGGTTCCGGGAGGACGGTATGAAGGGTCGGTTGAGTTCCACCATCTGGATGTTGGTCGCGGGCAATCTTGCCGCCATGGTCCTGATCATGTTCCTGGGCTATTGGGCAGGCGGCTGGACGAAAGGGTTGCCGTTCCTCGACGCGTTCGGCGACACCAACGCCGGACCGCGGGTGCTCGGCGCGCTGGCGCTCATCACCGGCGCATTCTTTCTCACCTGGTGGGTGCTGGCGAGCAAAGTCGTTGCGCCGGTGAAAGAGCTCACCGAATTCTCCGAGCGACTCGCCGCCGGCGACTATCGCGCGAAGGCCGACGTGGAGTCGAACAACGATTTCGACCTTGTCGCCGAGAACCTGAACCGCACCGCGGAGAAGGTGTCAAAGGCCGTCTTCAACCAGGAAGCGCAGGAATCGCTGCAGCGCAGCGTGACCGAGTTCCTCACCATCACCAGCCAGATCGCGCGTGGCGACCTGACCTTGCGGGGCAAGGTGACCAACGACGCTCTGGGCAACGTGGTCGATTCCGTCAACTACATGCTCGACAACTTCGCCAAAGTGCTTGAACGCGTGCGCAAGGCCGCCATCGACGTTTCCTCCAGCGCGAGCGAGATCCTGGTCTCCGCCGAGCAGATGTCGCACGGCGCCAACCAGCAAGATCAAGAGATCACCAACACGTCGTCGGCGGTGGAAGAGCTCACGGTTTCGATGAAGCAGGTGTCGAACAACGCGGAGGCCTCGGCGGAAGCGGCGCGCCGCGCGCTCGACGCCGCCGAACAGGGCAACCGCGCCGTGCGCGACACGCTGGAAGGCATGCAGCGTATCCGCGCTTCGGTGCAGGCCACCGCGAAGAAGATCAAGTCGCTGGGCGACCGCTCGCTCGAGATCTCGGAGATCATCAACGTGATCAACGACATCACCGAGCAGACCAACCTGCTCGCGCTCAACGCCGCCATCGAAGCCGCGCGCGCCGGCGAGGCGGGCCGCGGCTTCGCCGTGGTCGCCGACGAAGTCCGCAAGCTGGCCGAGCACTCGCGCACCGCGACGAAAGACATTGCCGCGCTCATCAAGGCCATCCAGGCGGAGACGAACGAAGCGGTAGTCGTGATGGAGGAAGGCACCAAGGAAGTGGAAGTCGGGGCGCGACTGGCCGACCAGGCCGGCAAGGCGCTCGAAGCCATCTCTTCGGTCGTCCGCCAGTCGGCTGAGCTGGTGCAGGAGATATCGCTCGCCTCGAAGCAGCAGGTGCGCGGCACTGAAGGCGTGGCGAATGCGATGCAGATCATCTCCAACATCACGCGCCAGACCTCGCAGGGCGCGCGCCAAACGGCGCGCACCGTCGAGAACATGGTGAAGCTCTCCGAGCAGTTGAACGAGGCGCTGTCACAGTTCCGCATCGCCTCCGGGGCGCCGGAGCGCGCGGACAGCATGGCGGCCGCCGCCCGGAGATAACCCGAGAATGAAGTAGCAGGCGTTTGCAGCGACGCACATGCTAGACAAATCAATCCCGGCCAACATCAGCGAGCACGAGCTCGCGGAGATCCGCGCGCTCATCGAGAAGCGCTCCGGCATCCTTTTCGACACCTCGCGCGAGCGCTTCTTCTCCACCCGCATTTGTGAGCACATGGCAGCGAAGCGGATGGCGCACGGCACCGACTTGCTGCGCGTGATGAAGTCGTCGAATGTGGAATACGACTCGTTGTTGGAGCGCCTGCTCACGCAAGAGACCTCATTCTTCCGTTATCCCGACGTGTACGCCGCGCTCGAGCGCAAGGTGCTGCCCGAGCTGCACATGAAGAAGTTCTGGGAGAATCCACGCTCGCTGCGCATCTGGAGCGCGGGCTGCGCGACCGGCGAAGAGCCGTACTCCATCGCGATGTCCATCTGCGAGACGCTCGAGTTCACCGAGGCTTGGAACATCCACATCCTCGCAACCGACATCAGCCGGCAGGCATTGCAGGCGGCGGAGCGCGGCGTCTACTCGCGGCGCGAGCTCGGTCCGCAGGACCCCGCGCTCATCGAACAATATTTCGCGAAGCTCGGCGACCAGTTCATGGTGAAGCCGAAGATCCGCAACATGGTGACCTTCGCGCCCATGAACCTGGCGCAGGTTGTCTACATGGGACGCTTCGATTGCATCTTCTGCATGAACGTCCTGATCTATTTTTCTGACGAGCGCCGCGCCGCGCTCATCCAGCGCTTTTACGAATACCTCGAGCCCGGCGGATACCTCTTCCTCGGACACGCGGAATCCATCGCCAAGACGGGGGTGCAGTTCGAACCCATCGTCCACGGCGATTCGATCTATTACCAGAAGCCGGGGTCGGGCGCGCCCAAACGCAGCGCCACCGCCGCGGGACAGGAGATGGTGTGAGCACCCCGGGCCAGGAATTCGTGGAGATCTTCCTGCAGGAGGCGAGTGAACACCTCCAGTTCCTGCGGGAATATTCCGGCATCTTGCAGGACCCGTATCCCGTCCCAGAGGATCTGGAACGTCTGTACATCTCCGCGCACACGCTGGCGGGAACGTCGGGCAGCTACGGCTTCCCACTGTTCTCCGAAGTCAGCGGCAAGCTCGCGCACATCTTCCAATATGCGATGAACGCGACGATCGGTCCGGACGCTGCCGGACCGCTGGTCGAGTTCATCTCCGAAGCCATCGCCGTGCTCGAGAGCGACCTGCTCATGGTGAGCGCGACCGCGGTCGAGGCCGCCGACGACATCGCAGCGTTCAAGCAGAAGTATCCGTTCGCGTTTCAGGCGCCTGCTGAGCCGGCCGAAGAGGAGCCCGGATACGGCGAGCAGTCCGGCGGTGAACACGCCGCTGCGGCCGCGGCGCCGCTGCCGGAGATCGCCGAACTGCCGCAGGATGGCGAGGTTCCGGAAGAGATCCTCGAGTTTTTTGTGCCCGAGGCCGAAGAGCACTTGCAAGCCGTGACGGAGTGCCTGCTGGCGCTAGAAGCGAATCCGAATCCGGAAGACATCAACCGCCTGTTCCGCGCGATCCACACCATCAAGGGCGCGGCGGCGCAGGTCGGATTGCTGCGCATCTCGCGCGTGGCGCACCGCGCCGAGGATCTGGTTGGACGCCTGCGCGATGGCCAGCTGAAGCCATCCGCGGAGATCGTTGACCTCTGCCTCGAGTCCGTCGACATCCTGAAGAAGTTCCTCTACCGGCAGTGGCCGGACGACCTGACGATGCACGCTTCGGTACGCGCGCTGATGTTCCGCATCTCACGCCTGGCGCCGGAAGAGGGTGAAGAGGGAACCGCGGCGTCCGCAGACACCGCCGCCTCCCAGACCGCCGGCGCTGAAGCCGCCGCGGTGGAGACGGGACTTGTCCCGTCTCCCACCGATGAATCACGCCGCGGCGCGCGCGTTGATGCGCGCGTTGACTCGCAGACCGACGCCAAAGACGACGACGAGACGGTGCTCCGCAAGGAGCCGGTGGCGATGCCGCAATCGAAGTCGGTCCGCATCGGGCTCGAGCGGCTCGACCGCATGATGAACGCGGTCGGCGAGCTGGTGATCAACCGCACGCGCATGCTGGGCCGCCTGGCGGAACTGGAAAAACTCGCTGACGTGCTGAATTTCTCCAAGGCACGGATGTCCGACAAGGTCTCCGAGTTCACCGAGAAGCACGAGTTCTCGCAGGTCACGATCGCGCCCAAGCCGCGGGCCGAGCGCGGCGTCAGCTTCGAATCGCCCTATCGCAGCGGATACTCCAGCTACTCGCACTCCTACGATGCGTCGCTGGCCGAGTTCAGCGAGCTGGAGATGGACCGCTACGACGATTTCAACATCCTCTCGCGCTCGCTCTCCGAGATCTCCGCCGACATCACCGAGGTGCTGACGCAGCTCGATGGCTTCGTACGCCGCGTGGATTCCGACATCGACGAGTTCACTAAGCTCGCGCACCGCTTGCAGGATGAGATCACGCAAGCGCGCATGGTGCCCATCGGCAACCTCTACACGCGCATCTCGCGCACCGTGCGCGACGCCGCCAAGGCCTCGAACAAGGTGGTGGAGTTGACACTCGCCGGCGCCGAGACCGAGCTCGACAACAACATCATCCAGCAGATCTCCGACCCGCTCGTTCATCTCGTGCGCAACGCGGTGGCGCACGGCCTGGAGAAACATGACGAGCGTTACGCCTCCGGAAAGCCCGATCACGGCAACATCGCGGTCCGCGCGTATCACCGCGGCAACCACATCTATATCGAAGTAGAAGACGATGGGCGCGGCATCGACTACGAGCGCGTCCGTGCCACTGCCATCGAGTCTGGACTGATCGCGCAGGATGACGCCGAGCGGCTCACCGAGCGCGATCTGCTCGACCTGCTCTTCCATCCCGGCTTCTCCACCGCGCCGCGCAAGACCGAGCTTGCCGGGCGCGGCGTCGGCTTGGACGTGGTGAAAGCCAACGTCGCCGCCCTCAATGGTGAGATCGAGATCGATACCGAGAAGGGACGCGGCTCGCGCTTCACCCTCAAAGTCCCGCTCACGCTCATCATCTCGCAAGCGCTTTTCGTCCGCTGCGGCGATTACACCTTCGCGCTGCCGCTCGCGTTCGTCGAAGAGATCCGCCGCCTGCGCGCCGACGACATCGAAGAGGTCGGCGGCAAGCTGCTCACGCGCGTGCGCGAGGTCGTCACCGAGATCATCCGCCTCGATACCCACCTCGCACTACCCGAGGTCGAGCCGGTCAACGGCTACTACCGGCTCGTGCTGGTGAACGTTGCCGGACGCCAGGTCGGCATCGTGGTGGAAGAAGTCATACGCAAAGACGAGATCGTGATCAAAAGTTTGGGCGAGTATCTGCGGAACATGAAGATGTTCCCCGGTGCGACCATCGCGCCGGATGGCAGCCTGATCCTGTTGGTGGACGTGAATCGCCTGGTCGCTGGGGAAGCGATCGAGCGGCGTCCGCTGATGTCCTCAGCCACGGCGGCGCGCATCTTCGCGCCCGGCGCCGCGGCCGTTGCCAAGGGAGAGATTCCCGCGGCCGCGATCGATGAGGTGGTGGAGGAGAAGGTCGTCGTGCTCGCCGATGATTCCATCAGTGTACGCAAGTTCGTTGGTCGCATGCTCGAGAAGGCAGGCTACCGCGTGCGGCTTGCGTCCGATGGACTCGAGGCTCTCGAGATCGCCACCCAGACTCGCTGCGATCTGGTCGTGACCGATCTCGAGATGCCTCGTACTAACGGTTATGAGTTGATCGCGCACCTGCGCCAGTCGCCCGAGACGCGCCACATCCCAGTGATGGTGGTGACTTCGCGCGCGGGCGCGAAGCATCGTGACCGCGCCATCAAGGAAGGCGCGGCGGCCTTCCTGGTGAAGCCGGTGCAAGAAGATCAGTTCCTCGCGGAGGTCGCGGCGCTCATCGGCGCGACCGGCGTGCAGACTAAAGCGGCAGCGGGGACGAGCTAAGCATGGCAGTCGACGGCAAACGGATTCGCGTGCTCATCGTGGACGACTCGGCGTTCATGCGCAAGGTGCTGCAAAGCATCATCAGCGCTGACCCAACGCTCGAGGTGTGCGGCGAGGCGCGCGATGGCAAAGACGCCGTGGACAAGACCGAGCAGCTCAATCCCGACGTGGTCACGATGGACATCAACATGCCGCACGTTGACGGATTGCAAGCCACCGAGATCATCATGTCGAAGCAGCCCAAGCCGATCGTGATCGTGAGCTCGGAGTCGCGCGATGGCGCTGACATCACGCTCAAAGCGCTCGAGCTTGGCGCCATCGACTTTGTCGCTAAACCTTCCAGCGGCATCGACCTCGACATGAACAGCGTGCGCGAGGAGCTGGTCCGCAAATTGAAGATGGCGGCGAAGGTGCGCGTGGTGCGCACCGCCGTCCGCTCGAAGCTGGGGACGGAGATCGCTTCCTCCGCGCCACGCACCGAGCCCGCGCCGCCTCGCATCGCCGCCAAAGCTCCCAGCGC
>JALYLW010000048.1 GCA_030774055.1 Acidobacteriota bacterium | reverse complement strand
AAACCGCGTTAAGCCGAGGTCAACTCCGCCGCCACCTTTTCCGTGACGAACGCCTCGATCACGTCGCCCTTCTTGATGTCGCCGTAGTTCGCAATGGAGATGCCACACTCCATCCCGTT
Source organism: Acidobacteriota bacterium (assembly GCA_030774055.1). Lineage (NCBI taxonomy): Bacteria > Pseudomonadati > Acidobacteriota > Acidobacteriota bacterium. The sequence goes on along the minus strand of JALYLW010000048.1, from coordinate 7,154 downwards.
ACGCACTTCACTCACGTCGTCTTTGAAGCGGCGCAGCGAACCGACCTTACCCTTGAACACGACCACGTTATCGCGCAGCAAGCGCACGTCGTTGTTCTGCTTGATGGTGCCGTCCGAGACCTGGCAGCCCGCCACCGCCCCGACCTTCGGGATGCGGAACACTTCCTTCACGTCGGCACGGCCCATATAGGTTTCTTTGACGATGGGTTCCAGCAGGCCGAGCATGGCTTTCTTCATCTCATCCTGCAGCTCGTAGATGATCGAGTGCAGCCGGATGTCAACCTGCTCCTGCTCCGCGAGTTCCTGCGCCTTGCGTTCGGGACGCACGTTGAACCCGATGATGATGGCGTTCGAAGCCGACGCCAGCAGCACGTCCGTCTCCGTGATCGCGCCCACGCCGGTGTGCAGCACTTTAATCTTCACCTGTTCATTGGAAAGTTTGTTCAGTGTGTCGCTCAACACTTCCACCGAGCCCTGCACGTCGGCCTTCAGGATGAGCGGCAGGTCTTTCATGCCCGCGTTCTTGATCTGTTCCGCCAGGCCTTCCAGCGACACGCGGCTCGATTTCGACAGCTGCGCCTCGCGCGTCTTCTGTTCGCGATAGCCGGCAATGCCCTTTGCCTTGTCGCGGTCGGCGACCACCACGAGCTGATCGCCCGCCTGCGGCAAGCCTTCAAGACCTATCACTTCAGCCGGTGATGACGGCGGCGCCTCGTCGATCGCGTTGCCGAGATCGTCAAACATGGCACGGACTTTGCCGAACGTGTTGCCCACCACGAACTGGTCTCCGGTGCGCAGCGTGCCGTTCTGTACCAGCACCGTCGCCACCGCGCCGCGTCCGCGATCGAGCTTGGCTTCGAGCACGGTGCCGTTCGCCGGACGATCCGGCGCCGCCTTCAACCCCTGCACGTCCGCGACCAGGCAGATCATTTCTAACAGCAGGTTCAGGTTCGTCTTCTGTTTCGCCGAGACGTCCACGAACACGGTCGTCCCGCCCCAATCCTCCGGCACCAGGCCGCGGTCGGCGAGCTGCTTCTTCACTCGCTCCGGCATCGCGTCTGGCTTGTCGATCTTGTTGACCGCGACGATCAAGGGAACCTTCGCCGCCTGCGCGTGGTCGATGGCCTCGATGGTCTGCGGCATCACACCGTCGTCCGCCGCGACCACGAGAACAACGATGTCGGTGACTTTTGCGCCGCGCGCGCGCATGCGCGTGAACGCTTCATGGCCCGGAGTATCGATGAACGTGATCTCGCGCCCATTTGCAGGCGATGCTTTGTCGGCGACCTTCACTTTGTACGCGCCGATGTGCTGCGTGATGCCGCCGGCTTCGCCTGCGGCCACGCTCGCCTGCCGGATGGAATCGAGCAGCGTCGTCTTACCATGGTCCACGTGGCCCATGATGGTAACGATGGGCGGACGCGCGGCGCCGCCGCCTTCGCCCACGATCTCTTCCGCACCCGACTCCACCGCGTCTTTCGCGGCCTGTTCTTCGAACGTGCTCACGTTGGTGTCAGCGCCGAACTGCCGTGCCATCTCGCTCGCCAATCCCGCATCGAGCGATTGATTGATGGAGGCGAAGACGCCGCGCGCCAGCAAACGCGCGATCACGTCTTTCGCGCGCACATCCAGCTTCTCGGCCAGATCCTTTACGCTGATGCCTTCAGTGATCTCGATGGTGCGCGTGATGGGCAACGGCTCGCTCGAGAGCGAGAGCCGTGGTGGCGGCACGAAGCCCTTCATCGGGCCTTCCTTCACCCCGCGCGGAACGTAGCGCTGTCCCGGCCGGCGTGATGGTCCGCCCGGACGTCCCGCCGGCCTTCCCGCCGGCGGCGCCATCGGTCCGCCCGGACCGACGCCGATCGGGCGCACGCCCGTCGGTGAAGTGCGTGTGGGATGCAAGCGACGCTCGCCCGGCTTGAGCGGCGGGCGCGAGCCCGGCGCTCCTGGCCGCGGCCGCTGGAATATCGGCTGCCCCGGCACGGGACGTCCCGGCGCGGGGCGTCCCTGTCCCTGTCCCTGCATCGTCGTGGGGCGCTGCGCGATGGGCTGCCCCGGACGCGGCGCCGCTGGCCCGCCCGGCATGCCCGGGCGCGGTGTTGCCGGCGCCAGATACACCGGACGCGGTCCCGTCTGCGGCGTGATCAAACGCCTCGCCGGCGGCTGGTTTGAAGGCGGTGCGGCCGCGCCGCCCGCTGGCCCAGCTCCGGTTGAAGATGCGTGCGGCGCAGCCGATGGCGCCTGCGGTGCCGTCGTCGCAGACGACGACTGCGGTGCGGCCGCCTGCGGCGCGTGCTGTGTCGCCGGAGCGCTGAGCGTGGCAGGAGAAACGGGCGTGGCGCCGGGAACCTTGGGCGCGACAGGATGCGGCGATGCCTGCGATGCCGGCACCACCGTCGCTCCCGGCGGCGTAGCCGACTTGATCGCTGGCGGCGGCTCCGGCTTTTGCGGAGTCACGGCGGGCTTCTGCGCGGCGGTCGCGGAGGCCGCTGTCGCCGGCTTTACCGGCGCGGCCTTCGACTGGATGGCTTTGAGAACGTCTCCCGGCTTGGAGATCTTCGAGAGGTCGAACTTTGGCTTCAACTCGTCGGCACTGGCCGCGGGCTTGTGCGCGCCGCGCGTTTCCTTCGACGGAGCTCCTGACTTGGCGAAGTGCTTGCGCACCTTCTCCGCATCGTCCGCTTCGAGAGAACTGGAGTGCGTCTTCTTCTCGACTACCCCCACTTCATCGAGGACGTCGAGGATCGCCTTGCTCTTTACTTCCAGCTCTCGTGCCAGGTCATTGATTCGAATCTTCATTCCGTCTTGTCTGTCCTTCGGACGCGGGCTTTCCGCCGCACGTCCTGCTCTCGCCGCTAAGTCTTCATATCGACCTCACGGGAATTCTTCCGACTGAGTCCTAAGCCACTGACGCCTGCCTACTAACTACTTTTCCTCGGGCTCCACTGTCTCTTCCGGCGCCGGAGTTTCGTCGCCGTGACTATGGACTTCCGCCACATCGGCCGGCGGAGCGTTCTCCACCCCCGCGATGGCGTCGGCTTCGAGCGCCTGTCCGGTGGCAGCAGCCTCTTCATGCTCCGAGGCCTCGGGCTTCACTCCGGCAACGTCTGTCGTCGGCGCGGCATCAAGCCCGCCCGACAACGTGGTGTCCAGCGCGGCCGCAGCTTCACTGGCAACATCGGCGCCGGCTTCCGCCACCGCTTCGACCTCGGCGCCTTCGACCGCAACCTCCGCCGTGGCCGCTTCGCCTTCGGCCGTAGCCGTAGCTTCGCCTTCCGCTACTGGCGGCGCAGCTTCGCCGGACTCCAGGCTGGCAAAGTAGTTATTTACCGCCAAGCTGATCTTTTCCACCGTCTTAGGACCGATACCCGGGATCTCTTCGAGCTGTTCCGGCGTCATGTCGGCGAGCGATTCCACCGTGCTTATGCCCGCCACGGCCAGCTTGTCGATCAGGCTCTCGCCCAGCTCGGTCACGTTCGAGAGTGGCGTCGAAGTCCCCACCAGCGCAGCCATCTGCTGCTCCACTTCCTGGCGCTTCTCTTCTTCGCTCTTGATGTCGATCTTCCATCCCAGCAGCTTCGCCGCCAGGCGCACGTTCTGGCCCTTCTTGCCGATGGCCAGCGACAACTGGGAGTCGTCAACGATCACTTCCAGATGCTTGTCGGCGGAATCCACGATGGAGACACGGCTCACCTTGGCCGGCTGCAACGCCTTCTCCGCGAACGTGACCGCATCCTCGTGATACTCGATGATGTCGATCTTCTCGCCGCGCAGCTCGCGGATGATCGACTGCACGCGCATCCCCTTCATGCCCACGCACGCGCCCACCGAATCCACATCTTTGTCTTTGGACATCACCGCGATCTTGGTGCGCTCGCCCGCCTCACGTGCGATGGCGCGGATCACGACCGTGCCGTCGTAGATCTCCGGCACTTCCGTCTGGAACAGGTTCTGCACCAGCTCCGGCGCGGCGCGCGATACCACCACCGCCGGGCCCTTCGCGTTCTTCTCCACGCGCATCAGCACCACGCGCACGCGCTCGCCCACCGCGAACGACTCCAGGCGCGACTGCTCTTTGCGCGGCATGCGGGCTTCGGCCTTGCCGATATCGAAGATCACGTCCGGACCTTCCACCCGCTTCACCGTGGCATTGATCACTTCGTTCGCGCGCCCGCTGTACTCGTTGAATACCGTCTCGCGCTCGGCCTCGCGCACCTTCTGGAAGATGACCTGCTTGGCCAGCTGTGCCGCGATGCGGCCCAGCACGTCCGTGGCTTTGTAGAAACGCACTTCGCCGCCCACTTCCGCGTTGGGGTCGACTTTCTTCGCGTCCGCCAGCGTGATCTGCAGGTTGGCATCCTCGATCTGCTCAGACCCATCCACGATCGCCTTCACCGCGAAGGCGCGGATCTGGCCGCTCTCCTTGTCGAGTTCGGCGCGCAGATTCTCCTGCGACTTGTAGTACTTCCGCGTCGCGACCACGATCGCATCTTCGACCGCGCCCACCACGATCGCGGGATCGATCCCCTTTTCGCGGCTCAGCAACTCGATCTGTTGGTACAGGGCACTCGCCATGATTGCTCTCTAAGAAATGCTCTCTAAAAAATTGTCGTTCCGGGCCCGCCCCAGCGGGCTAAGGAATCTGCTTCGAGATCTCCGGCACCAGGTTCGCCCGCTCCACGTTCGCCAGCTCCACCTGCAACTTCCGCTCCGCCGGCGCCGGCTTGTTCTTCTTCTTCGCCGGAGTAACGTCGAGCGTCAACCGCCCGCCATCCACCGTTTCCAATCTGCCTTCCCAGTGGCGGTCGTGCTCCACCGGCTCGCGCGTCATCAGCTTCACGCGGCTTCCGGTAAAGCGCGCAAAATCCGCCGCCGTGCTCAGCTTCCGGTCCAGCCCCGGCGACGAGACTTCCAGCAAGTACGTGCTGCCCGGGACTACATCCTCGACGTCGAGGATGGTGCTCACTTCCCGGCTCAGTGACGCGCAATCCTCGTGCGTCACGCAGTATTCCGGCTCGGCCCCATGGTGCTCCGCCGCTCCTGCTTTCTCGATGAAGATGCGCAGCAGCCGGCCACCCTTGCCCGCGCCGCCGCGAAACTCCACCTCCGCGACCTCTAATCCCAGGTCCTTCGCGACCCGTTCAGCGATGGCGCGGACTTTGTCGATCTCCAATGCCATGGCAAAAACAGGGCAAACACAGGTCAAAATAAAAGTGGGCTTGCGCCCACTGGTGTCCTCCGCCAGCTTCCCCGCCTGGATTACTTCTCACTACACACACAGCGCGGGTGGGTACAGCCACTACAAAAAGCCGCTTACAAAAACTAAGTATACGCTTCTATTCTCAAGCTGACAAATTGCGCCAAACGGCCGGGGGAAGCCCTCCCCGGCCCGCTAAACGCCTCAAAACCCTAGGCCTAACGTCCCTGTCCTATCGGACATGTCCTCCCCGTCCACTTAGCCAGCGTCCGGCTGGGCCTGCCGTTATCTTTCCCCTTGTCGCGTTATGACCTACTCTCGACACCGTCGGATTGCCCCCCAGCGCATAGGGCTCCCGCACCGGCCCCGAAAGGACTTAGGCTCATGAAACCTCTATACCCGCGCCTATCACTCGCTCCGCCGCCGCGGCGGCCCTTGCAACTCACCATCCGCTTCCGTCAGCTCGATTCCGATACCTGGCAAGTCGGCCGCGTGGAAACCGGTTCCGACGGAAAGCTGGTCTTCCTCTCCGACCTTCCACTCGAGATCGGGACCCTGCTCGAGCTCGCGCTGCCAGCAGCCGTGCTGGCGCAATTTGGCATCCCACTACATAACACTTACGCGCGCGTGGTCGAGCGTGTGCTCGAGCGCTGGCCCGAGCTCAGCACCGCCATCACCGCGCGCATCCTCGCCGAGCCGGCACAGCAGATGTCGGGTGCGGCGTGAGGCACCTGGCCATGGCGCATACTGACGAAGCCCGAAGCTCTCCCGCTGAGCGCCGCTATCCGCGCGTCCGCGTGGCCTTTCCGGTGGAGTTGCGCAGCGGAGTGCTGATCGCTCTCGGGACCACGGAAGACCTCAGCCTCGGCGGCATGCGCGTCACCAGCCCGGTGCGTCTCGACCACGAGCTTTGGGTCCGCTTCAACCTGCCCAGCGGACACTCCGTCCGCACGCGCGGCGGGATCGTCTACCGCCAGGCGGACGGCCGCATCGGCCTCAGCTTCGGCGCGCTCGGCACCGCCGACCAAGTGGCGCTTACCGGCACCCTCGGCACGCTGCTCGGATACACCCGGCGCGGCAATCGCAAAGCGAATCGCGTTCACCTCACCGTGCGTCCCGTCGGCAGCGTGGACACCGAGGCCGAGATGGCGGAAACCATCTTTACCAGCCCGCATGGCGGCCTGCTCGTGTCGCGCGCGCATTGGAAGCTACTCGACCGCGTCCTGATCAGCCGGCCCGAGCGGCAGAAGCAAGCGAACGCCCGCATCGTCTATCGCCGCAACGCCGGCCCCGGCGGCCTCGCCGAGTTCGGCTTCTCTTTCGAAGGCACCAATACCTTCTGGGAAGGCTGAACTCGACCGTGTGGAGGCGACCCCGCCCCCCATCTCGCCCATTGAAAAGGGTGAGCGCGGAGCGAGGTCCCGGCGGACGAGCAGAGCGCGAGGGCGGAGCAGCCTTACCGTGAAGCCCTCGAAGGAAAGACTACTAGCTGTCCAACCTCGCCAGCGCCTTCTGATGGGCGGAAATGAGCGCGCGCAGCGCTTCCGCTTCTTCGGTGAGCGATTCGCGCTTGATCTCACTGCTCACCAGCGCGATCGCGTTCTCGATGCGCGCCAGGCGCTCGACCATCGCTTGTACATCCACCGGATCGGCGACCGCGCTCACGTCGGGGCGCGATGCCATCACCTCGGCGAAGATGGCCGACAGCAGTTGCGCGGAGGCAAGGTCGTCCATCTCGGAGAACTGTATGCCGATGCGGCTGCCGCTCGCCGAGCGCACCGTGCCGAGCAGTTCGAACGTCTCTTTGGACGCGGGCAGCGTGAAGCGCACCCGCGTCGCCACGCCCACCGTGGCCGGCACCTCGACGAAGAATCCCAGGCCGCTAGCCGAGAGGTCAGCTGCCTTGCCGCTCTGTTCCTGCTGCTCCGGATCCCAGTATGCGACCGGGAATTCGAGC
>JALYLW010000047.1 GCA_030774055.1 Acidobacteriota bacterium | reverse complement strand
CCGCGGCGGGCGCGAAGGATCTACGTACACAACGCGCACCTGAACTTCTTTGCGCTGGCTACGAATTCACCGCCGCGTTCGGCCACACCCGCACGATCACCAGGTGCGCGATGAACATGAGGAAAAGCACCGCGCCGAAGGTGCATACGATGGTCGCGCCGGTGGGCAGGTCCGCCCAGACGGAAAGCCAGCAGCCCAAGGCCGAGACCAGCGTGCCCATGGTCCATCCGATGGCCAGGCGCGTCCCGATGCGGTCGGCGAATATCATCGCGCCCACCGACGGAACCACCAGGTAGCAGAACACCAGCAGCACGCCCGCGATCGCCACTGACGAAGTCACCACGAAACCGAACGAGGCGTAGAACAGGAAGTCCCACAGCTTGATGTTCAGGCCCTGGCGCTCAGCTTCGTCTGGATCGGTGGAGATGAGCAGGAACTTCTTGCGGAAGATGAAATGGAAAGCCCCGATCACGCCGTAGAGCGCTGCGGTACGCGCGACTTCCGGCCCGGAGACGGCGAGGATGTTGCCGACGAGCATGTCTTTCAGGTGCTCGGTCTCGCCCGTCGCCTTGCTCATCGCCAGGATGGCCGCCGCCGACGCAATCGCGTAGGTGATGCCGATGAACGCTTCCAGCGGGATGCGTCGCCGCTTCGAGCGCACCAGCGCGAAGATGAGCGCGCCCAGGAAGGTGAAGGCCAGGCTGATCCAGTACGCGCCCGAGCCGTGCGGATCGATGCCCACCAGGATGGCGATGGTGGCGCCCAGCGCCGCGATCTGCGCCAGCGCCAGGTCAACGAAGATCACGCCGCGCTCCACCACGTGCACGCCCAGGTAGGCGTGGATCCCGGTGAGGATCAGGCTCGCCAGGAAAGGCAGCAGCAGGAATTGCATCACTTCCATTCGTTCTCCTTGGTCTCGTTGTCTAATGTCTGCGCGCTGCCGCCCCTACTGCGTCTGCTGGAATGCCTTGGTGAGCAGCTGGATATCGTAATCGAAGAGCTTGAAATAGTCCGTGACCTGCGGTTCTCCGCCGACGGATGGCAGTATCACCGCCACCTGCCCACCGGTCTCGCGCGCGATCGCGTTCGGCGTCTTCAGGTCGAAGTACGGCTCCACCAGGATCACCTTCACGCCCTCGCGCTTCATCTGCTGCATCAGCTCGATGGTGTGCCCCGGGCTCGGCGGGATCCCCGGCCGTGGCTCCACATAGCCCACCACATTCAGCCCGAAGTGCTTGGCGAAGTTGGGTAACGACTTGTGATACGACACCACTTTGCGGCCGCGATACGGCGCCATCTGCGCTTCCCAACGCTTTTCCGCGTCGGTCAGCCGCTTGTCGAGATCCTGGAAGCGCTGCTGGAAGTACGCGGCATTGCCCGGATCCATCTCGCCGAGCTTGCCGGCGATGCCCTTGGCGACGCGGCGTCCGTTATCGGGATCGAGCCAGTAATGCGGATTGCCCAGCGGATGCACGTCGCCCATGGCGCGTGACACCTGCCCGGTCGGCTTCTCCAGGATCTCGGCAAACTGCGAGGCGTCGAGATATCCCGCGGCGCCCGGCTGGATGCGCCCATTGCCGCTTTGGTTGATCAGTGGCGGCAGCCACCCGATTTCGAGATCGAGGCCCACGGCGATGAGCAGGTCGGTCTGCCGCAATTTCAGCAGGAAGCTCGGCTTGGCTTCCACGAAGTGCGGATCCTGGTAGCCCTTGGCGATGGACTCGACCTTGATCCTGTCGCCGCCCACCTCCTGCGCCAGCGCCGCCATGTCGGTGGTCGATGTCACCACGTAGAGCTGCTTCGCCTCGGCGTTCGCGGAAAACAATACCGCCGCACCCAACCCCAGCGCGGCCGCCGCGCGATAGAACCATTTCCGATTCGATGACTTCATTTTCTGCCTTCTTCCTATTCCATCTCTCGAAACTTTAGAACGCACACGGAACGTACGCGCTAGAACGGATGCGCTCCGTGCGCGCCGATGGCGAACATCACCTGCATGCGCAACTCGTTGGCGTTGATATCGCCGGCATAGTTCACGTGCCGATACTCGCCGCGCAATTGCGCGAACTCGCTCGGCCAGTACGTCACGGTGAACGCGCCACCCTTGTCGGTGAGCGAAGCGTCGCGCGCGCGGTCAGCCAGGTCGAAGCGTCCGCCCACGAACCAGCGGCGCCCGAGCTGGTAGTCGCCGGAGGCGTACATGCCGAAGGCGCGTTGCTCCACCGGGAACTGCTGGCGCTGGCTCCACACGAATTCGCTGCGCGCGATGAACGAGTGATAGATGGAACGGCGCAACGGCTTCCAGCGCAGCGTCGCGTCCACGCCGTAGAGGCTGGTGCTGGTGTCGGCCCCGGCGTCGTTGTGGCCACGCGCGTACGAGAGCCCGATGTCGAGGTTGGTGGATTCGGTGATGTCGTGATAGCCGCGCAGGTGCGCCACCGTGCTCAGGTCGCTCTTCTGGTGCTGCTCGAAGACGTCCGCGGAATCGCCGCGATAGACCTGCCCCGTAGCCTCCAGGTAGATGCCCTTCGGTCCGGCGAACCCGCGCGTGATGGAAAAGCCCGCGTCATTGATGCCGTCCTCGCCGCCGACCAGGTTGTCGGTCACCAGCGGGCGGTCGATCCACGGCAACACGTGCGAGTGCATGGTGTTCACCTTGCCGAACGCCGAACGCATCTTGCCGACCTTGGCTACGAACCCGGCGGGCAACGCGGTAAAGGTGATGTATCCCTCTTCCAGCGCCACGCCTTCTTCGCCGAAGGAGATGAAGAAGTCGGCGCGCGCATACGGATCGACCACCGCCTGCACGCCGAGTTCGGATTCGCGCATCTCCATCGACGGGATGCCGGCCACGGGGTTGCGTCCTGCCGAGCCGATGAAGTTGCCGATCAGGCTGATGTCGGGATTCAGCGCCTTCGCCATCCCCGTCGCTCCGCCAATGCTCGTGCCTTGCTCAGGCGAAGGAGCCGGAGGCTCAGACACCTGCGCCTGCGCCGCCGCTTGTGAACTGCTCTGTGAAGGAGCGCCGCTCTCCGGCGCAGTGCCGGTCGCGGCCACCTGGGTCCCAGGAGCTTGGGC
>JALYLW010000046.1 GCA_030774055.1 Acidobacteriota bacterium | reverse complement strand
GCCTGCAAGCATTGCTTGCAGGCTTTCGTTTTTGCCGTGTCTAATGGCTCCTGAGGGCAGCCGCGCCTCGGGGCGCGGCAACCGTTATGGCCAGCACCCGCAAAAAGTCGATCGCGACCTTCATCACCATCAGCGTGGTGTTGGTCGCCATCGCCGTCACCCTCAACGTGAGCTGGGTCGTGCTGCATTGGCAGCGCATCGGACTCACCATCATGGGCGTGATCTTTTTTGCGCTCATCATCGCCGGCCTGGTCGTCAACGTCGTCTTCCTGGTACGCGAGATCCGGCGTAACGAGCAACACGACCGCTTCATCAACGCCGTCACCCACGAGCTCAAGACTCCCCTCGCCTCGCTGCGTCTTTATCTCGAGACTTTGAAGCAGCGCAACGTGGAGGAAGCGCAGCGCAAGGAGTTCTACGACATCATGCTGGCCGACACTTCGCGCCTGCTGCACACCGTGGAGCAGGTGCTGCGCGCCGGACGCACCGGACAAAAAGGCCGCAGCATCACCCGCATGGAGATCGACCTCGCCGAGGTGGCCGAGGAATCGCTCGCGCTCGCCCGCCAGCGGTACCACCTGTCTTCAGAGTTGCAGCTCAACATTAATGTGGCGAACAACGGTGTGGAGGGCGCCGCGGGCACCAAGGTCATCGGCGATCCCGATGAGCTGCGCGCCGCGCTCTCGAACCTGATCGACAATGCGGTGAAGTATTCGGGTGGGAGTGTGCGCGTGGTCGTCGAGGTCGAGCCGCACGCCGAGAGCGTGCTGGTGCGGGTGCGCGACAGCGGCATCGGGCTCGCGCCCGAAGAGATCAAGCATGTCTTCAAGCGCTTCTACCGCGTCCCTGGGCAATTCATGGCGCGCGTGAAGGGCACCGGGCTGGGCCTTTACATCGTGCAGTCGGTCATCGAGAAGCACGGTGGCAAGGTCGAGGTGGCGAGCGCTGGCCTGAATCAGGGTTCCACATTCACCATCCGGCTGCCCAAGGCTTACGCATGAGCGCCGGGCTGGGGAACGCCGTGTTGGTGGTCGAGGACGAGAAGCATCTTGCCGACGGTCTGCGCTACAACCTCGAGGCCGAAGGCTTCCAGGTGACGCTCGCCGCCGACGGCGAAAAAGCATTGCAGCTCTTCACCAATGGCGCCAAGAACGGTGGCGGGTTTGCGGCCGTGATCCTCGACGTGATGCTTCCCGGCATCAACGGATTCGAGGTCGCCGCTGAACTGCGCAAGCGCGGGCACCTGCTGCCCATCCTGATGCTCACCGCGCGCGGCAGCTCCGAAGACGTGCTCCAGGGCTTCGAGTCCGGCGCCGATGACTACCTGCCCAAGCCCTTCGAGCTCAGCATCCTCATCGCGCGCCTGCAGGCGCTGCTGCGCCGTCACCAGTGGGCACACCGCGCCGTCACTACCGACAAATCTGCGCGGCACAAGGACGACGCTTTCCGCTTCAACGGCAAAAAAATAGATTTCGCCGCGCTCCAGCTCGAGACCGGCCGCGAGACCATCCCGCTCACCCAGATGGAGGCCCAGTTGCTGCGCTATCTCACCACGCACGCCGGCGAGATCGTCTCGCGCAAGGCCATCCTGCACGAGGTTTGGGGACTCGCCGAAGACACCGACACGCGCGCCATCGACAACTTCATCGTCCGCTTGCGCAAGTACATCGAGAAGGTGCCCGCCAACCCGCAGCATCTGCAGACCGTTCGCGGCGTCGGCTACCGCTTCGTCGCCAAGCTCGACGACAAGAAGGACGACAAGAAGGAAGACAAGAAGGAAGACAAGAAGGAAGCTAAGAAGGAAGACAAGAAGTAAGAGGGCGCAGCCCGGCTACACCACGCCGCCGTTCACAGAGACGAGGTCGGCCAGGAAGCCTCACACCCCGCGATAACTCCCACCATCCACCAGCGGCGTCTGCCCCGTGATATGACGACGCGCGCTCACTCGCCAGCGACACGATCGCGTCCACCGCCTTCCGGCTTCGCGCTGCGCTGCAGCGGCGTGTGCGCCGCCGCCGATCGAGTCTTGCCGCATTGACCCGCCCATCGGCAGCCGCCTAAGATGCCCGCGGGAGTCGCGGTGCGCCAAGGTGAATCAGACGCTGGGCCACTACCGTGTGCTGGAAAGGATCGGCGCCGGAGGCATGGGCGTGGTCTACCACGCGCACGACGAGCAGTTGGACCGCGACGTAGCGCTCAAGGTGTTGGGGGAGCGTTGGCTGACCGACGAGAAGGCGCGCGCCCGGCTGCTGCAGGAAGCGCGTACGGCCTCCGCCCTGAACCATCCTCACGTCTGCACTATCTATGAAGTCGCCGAAAGCGACGGGGAAACCTATATTGCCATGGAGTACGTGGCCGGACGGCCGCTGAGCGCGCTGGTGCCGGGCGAAGGGCTGCCCACCGAGACGCTGTTGCGCTACGCCCTCCAAATCTCCGACGCGCTGGCGCACGCCCACCAGCGGCGCGTGATCCATCGCGACCTGAAGTGCGCCAACGTGGTCATCACGCCGGAGGGGCGGGCCAAGGTCCTCGATTTTGGGCTGGCCAAGCGGCTGCGCGAAGAGGACTTGAACGCGGTCACGCGTTCACAGATGTCACTGACCGAAGCGGGCGTGGTGGTGGGAACGTTGCACTACCTCGCGCCCGAGGTGCTGCGTGGACAGCCCGCCGACGAGCGCTCCGACCTGTGGGCGCTGGGCGTGATGCTCTATGAGATGGCGACCGGCCAGCCTCCTTTCCATGGGAAGACAAGCTTTGAGCTGACCTCAGGCATCCTGCGGGAACCGCCAGAGCCTTTTCCGGAGCGCGTGCCATCGACCCTGCGCGGAGTGATCCAGCGCTGCCTCGTGAAGGAGCCGGGCGAGCGCTACCAAAGCGCGGTAGAAGTTCGCGCCGCGCTCGAAACCCTGCAGTCTAGTGCCGGCGTTCCCGCTGTAGTTCGAGCAGGGAAGGCCCCGCGCCGGTTGTGGCTCTGGCCGGTCGCTATCGGTCTGCTGCTGATCGGCGCCGGAATCATTGCCGCGGTGATTCGCGGCGTCCCATTCAATGCCGGGCGCAGGGGCATCGCCCAGCAGGAAGCGCCGGCGGCTCCGCGGCTCAGCACCGGCGGACCGCCCTCGAAGAACGCCGAAGCAAACGAATATTTCGAGCGAGCGATGCTGTTCCTGTATCACCAGTACGACTACGACCGGGCCCGGCTGATGCTGGAGCATGCGCTGGGGATTGATCCGCACTTCGCAGAAGCTCGAGCCTGGTACGGCTTCACCTACTTCCTGAAGCTTGACAGCGGCGCTTCCAACGACACCACATTGCTCTACAAGGCGGAGGAGGAACTGCGACACGCCCTGCAGGATGAGCCCAACTTGGCCAGCGCCCACTCCTCCCTGGCGGCCGTATACGTGGAGGAGGGACGCAAAGAGCTGGCTCCGGGGGAGATTGAGAAGGCGTTGCGGGCGAACCCGCTGCACCTCGATTCATACATCGAGCTGGGCTATTACCACGTCCTGAACGGCGACTACACTGCCGCCATGGCTGCGGCGAAGCAGGCGAGCGAGCGCGACCCGCTGTTCTTCGTCGCGCATTTAATGGAGGGCGACATCCTGCGCCTTCAGGGCGACAAGGCGGGTTCCATCCGTGTGCTGGGCAAGGTTGTGGAGCAGGATCCCAACAACACCTATGCCATGGTGCCACCGGTGCGCGCCTACCTTGATGCGGGAGACTTGGCTCAGGCCCGCCGAACGCTCGAAAGCGCGCGCAAGGAATATCGGGCAAATTACCAGCTTCGTCTCGTCTGGGCGCAACTGCTGGCCCTGGAAGGCAAGCGGGCGGCGGCACTAAAGGAAATGGACGGCGAAGTCTTGAAGTACGCCGCCGCAAATCCTTACATGACGGCCTACGCGGCCGAGTTCTACGCCGTTCTAGGGGAAAAAGGAGAAGTCCCTGGACTGGCTGGAGCGCGCAGTGCGCAACGGCGACGATCGCGCTCAGTGGTTCCGCCGCGACCCGTTGCTGGCGAACGTCCGCAACCATCCCCGCTTCCAGCAGATCCTGGAATCCATCGCCTACCGCCGCCAGCAGCGGGCCGCGCCGAAGTAGCGGGTCTCGTCTCACAACTGAGGACTGAGAACCAGTGCAGCCGTGCCGAATGTCGCAGTCAGCTCGAGGGAGCGCGAGTCGAGGAACCAAGCCTCGCAGAAATGAAAGACGCGCGCGCTGCGCGCCACCCTCACACCCCTTTATAACTCCCGCCATCCACCAGCAGCGTTTGCCCCGTGATGTATGACGCCCGTTCACTCGCCAGCCAAACGATGGCGTCGGCCACCTCTTCCGGCTGCGCCACGCGCTTCAGCGGAGTATCCGCCGCCCACTTCTCGTAGAAGTCTTCCGGCTTCACTCCGGCCGCGAGCGCGCGCGTGGCCGCGAGCTGCTTCAGCCGTTCCGTCGCGGTGTATCCCGGAGCAACGTTGTTCACCGTGATGCCGTCTTTGCCAAACTCGTTCGCCAGGCTCTTCACCAAGCCGACCACCGCGGCGCGGACAGCGTTCGAGAGGATCAGGTCAGGGATGGGCTGCTTCACCGAGACCGACGTGATGGTGACGATCCGTCCCCAGCGCTTCTTCTGCATCCATGGGATGGTCTCGCGCGCGAAGTGGACGTTGCTCATGAAGTTCATCTCGAACGCCTTGCGCCATTCGTCATCCGTCGCGGTAAAGAAGTTGCGCGCCGGTGGCCCCGCCGCGTTGGCCACGCAGACATCCACTCCGCCGAATTTATCCGCGACCGCCGTCACGAACTTCTTCACCGCTGCGGCATCGGTCACATCGAGCGCCATGGCAAAAACCTCGCCCTCGCCCTTGTGCTGCGCCCGGATCTCGTCCGCCGCGGCGTGGACCTTCTTTTCCGTGCGCGCGCAGATGGCTACCCGCGCCCCCTCCGCGGCAAAGGCTTCGGCTGCGGACCGTCCCATGCCCTCGCTCGATCCCGCCACGATCACGCTGCGGCCCTTCAGTCCCAGGTCCATTTGGCTTTCTCCTTACTTCGCGTCCACTACCGGCAGCACCAGCGCGCTCGGATGTTGCGCGTCGTGATACAGCGTGATGTGCGCCGTGCGAGCGTCTTTGCCACTCTCGTCCGCCACCACGCCGCCGGAGTTGTAGTTCTTCTGCACGTAGATCGAGTTCGGACACCCGATCACCAGCCGCAGCCGGCTCCCCTTCTTCACCAGGCGCGACATCCATTGAAACGTGTTGAACTCATACTTATTTATCTCGCCCGTCTTCACCAGTTTCGCTTCCGTGAGCGACTCGCGGTAGCGCGCGCGGATGAGGTCGCTGGTCAGCGCGATCGACGTCCCGTCCAGCTGGATCTCGTAGACGCTCACGCTGATGTCGGTGTCGGGCACATCCATCGCCAGCCACAGCGTCGCTTTCAGGTAGCCGGATATCTCCGTGTCCTGCTCCAGCGGGACCGAGTGGTAGACCACGCCATTGCCATAGAGGTTCAGCGCGTAGCGCTGGTCGGTGATGGGGTTCGCAATGTCTTCCTTCTCCATCTCCGCCGGCCGCGTATCGAGCGGGTCGTAAGTCCACTGGTCTTGTTTCGCCGCGTCCGCTGCGGTCGCGTTCGCCCCCAGTGTGCCTGATTCGAACACGCTGTTCGCCTTGCCCGCGGAACCCAGATAGAGCGTCGATGTCCGGTTCGATATCGCCTCCAGCGTGTCGGCGTATTTCCACTCGTCTTTTCCGGTGACGTAATACGCCACCCGCTGCTTCAGGAATTCGGGCTTGGTGCCGGACTTCAGCGTCCAGTCATACCAGTCTTTGTGAAGCTTGTTCATGTCCAGCAGAGAGGCGGCGCCGAACTTCAGCCCCCCGACCTCGGCCTTCGGTGTGCGCGTGCCCGGGTGGTCCCACGGACCGATGATCAGGTAGTGCCGCGCCTTCGCGTCGGCCGAGCCGTACTGCATGTGCTCGCGGTAGTAGGTCATCGCGCCGGTCTGGTCACCGTCGTACATCCCGGTGATGCTCAGGATGGGCACGTTCATCCGCGCGTATTGTTCGCGCGTTGGCGCCATCGCACTCCAGTAAGCGTCCGGCTCGGGATGCGCCATCCACTTCTGCCACACCGTCGAAGTATTGCCCACGATCTTGTCGAGGTCGCGGAAGGGCGCGTTGGTCATGTAGCGCTCGCGGAATTTCTGGATCCAGAATGCCGACTCGCCAAACAGGTTTCCCTGTCCGGTCACGCCGCTGGTGTAGGTGAGCCACTGGATCTCGTACGGGAAGGCCACGTTCTTGAAGAAAGGGAAGTCGGCCGCGGCATACGCCGAGGCCACCGGCACGATGGTTTTCAGGTGCGGCGGCAATTCCTTCAGCGTGGACCATTGGTCGAAGCCGGCGTAGGAGCCTCCCCACATCGTCACCGAACCGTTCGACCATGGCTGTTGCGCCAGCCCCTCCACCACGTCGTGCCCGTCGCGGCCTTCGTTCGCGAACGGCTCGAAGTTCCCGCCCGAGTTCCCGCGCCCGCGCACGTCCACCAGCGCGAACACGTACCCGTGCTGCGCGAAGTACCATGCCCGCGCGTGGTATGAGTCGGAGATGTAGGGTGTGAACGTGAACACCACTGGAAGCCTTTCCTTCTGGTCGTGCGGTCTGTAGACGGTGGCGTTCAGCTTCACGCCATCGCGCATCGGGACCTTCACGCCCCAGATCAGGTCAACCTCTTGCGGGACCTCCGCTTTCGGTGGCTGCTCTTGCCCAAAAATCACGCCGGTCATGATGAGAAGAACCACTACGAGACAGCGCGCGTTCAGCATACCCATCCACTTTCCGACGCCGATTGAAGGATTCCAATCGGCAATCGCCAATCGGCGATCGCAAATCGCTATCACTTCACTTCTTCCGCTCCCGGCCGTCCCGGATCATCAACGTACATCCGCGGAGGACCCGGCACCTGGATGTGATTACGCTCGAAGCTTTCCTTCACCCGGCGGCGCAGTTCGCGGCTGACACGATGTTGCGCGCCGGGATGCGTCTTCACCAGCAGCAGGTAGACCGCTTCGCCCGCGCCCACGCGCTCGATCCCGGGGACTTCCGGGGCGGAGACGATCTCCGCCGCGAACTCCGGATCGTTGCGCGTCTCCTCCGCCGCCTCGCGCAGCACCCGCAGCACCTTCTCGCTCGGTTCGTTGTACGCCACCGGCACGTGCAGGGACACCTGCGTCCAGTCGCGCGTCATGTTGGTCACGATCTTGATCTCGCTGTTGGGGACGACGTGTACCGAGCCATCGGCATCGCGCAGCACCGTGCGCCGCAGCGTCATCTCTTCCACCGTCCCCGTGACCGGCCCCAGCCGCACCACGTCGCCGATGTCGTACTGGTTCTCCACCAGGATGAAGAATCCGTTGATCACGTCTTTCACCAGCGTCTGCGCGCCAAAGCCGATGGCGAGTCCGGCGATCCCCGCTGACGCCAGCAGCGGCTTCATGTCGATGCCGAAGATGGGCAGCACCTGCATCGCGGTCAGGAAGAGGATCACCGCGATGCCCACGCTGTCGATCACCGTGGCCAGCGTCCGCAACTGCTGCGCGCGCAGCCCCTGCGGCAGCCGCTGTCGTTCGCTGAAGCGTCCCAGCCGGCGCGTGAACGCCCGCAACAGCTGTACCAGGACGAGCGCGATCAGGATCACCACCAGCAAGCGCACCAGGTTGCGGTGCGTCCAGCCCGCCACTTCAGCGCGCCAGTTCTGCCACTCCGCCGGCAACAGGGCGGAAAGAGACAAGAAGTCGGAAGCAAGCCGGGAGACCATCGCGTTCACTAGGCTGGGCATGGGGAGGTCGACGGAAATCGAAATCAGCGCGCGATTATAACAGCCGCGTCAGGCGCGACTTCCGGCCGGTCGCTCAGCATCTATAATCGGGAAAACTTTGTTCCTTCGAGGCTACCCGTGCGTATCACGCGTATCGTGCCGCCCGCCGTTCGTGTCCGCGTCCTTTGCGTCAGCATCCTCATCGTCGGCTTACTGGCCGGCCTGCTGGCGGTCGCGCAGACCGACGCGACCTCCTTCGATCCCATGCGTCCGCCGCAGCGCGGCCGCGAGCCCGATACCGATGTCCAGATCCGCGAACGCATGCAGAGGGAAGCTGACAAACAGTGGAACAAGCAGCGCCAGGCCGCGCTCAAGAAAGATACCGACAAGCTCCTCGAGCTGGCCACACAGCTCAAACAGCAGGTGGACAAATCCAACGAGAGCATTCTCTCGCTCGAAGTCATCAAGAAAGCCGACGAGATCGAGAAGTTAGCGCGCAGCGTCCGCGAGAAGATGAGGGCGCGCAGCTACTGAAGAATGTTGCCGGACGCGTCAGCAGTGATTGGCGTCGCAGTATTTCTTCATCTGGTCAGCGTGCTCGCGATATTGCGTGTTCGCGGGCTCGAGTTCCGCCGCCTTGCGATATTCTTGTAGCGCTTCCGGGTAACGAGTTTTCTTGTTCAGGATGATGGCCAGGTTGTGGTGGTAGTTCGCCACGCTCGCGTCCAGGCGGACCGCGGCGGCGAACGCGTTCAGCGCCCCGTCGGTGTCTTTCTTGACCGTGTCGAGGATCACGCCCGTACTGTTGTACGCCCACGCGGCACTGGGGTTCTCGCGTACCGTCTCCTGATATTCCCGCAGCGCACCTTCGTTGTCGCCCACTGCCTGCAGGCAGTGGCCTAGCCCGTAATGCGCGGTCGAATCCTGTGGCGAGCGCCGCAGTATCTCGCGGTATGCCGCCGCTGCCCCGTAGTAGTCTTTCTTCACGTAGCTGACGTCAGCAACGCCCTTTTCTGCGAGGCGGCCGTACGCACCTCCGATGCGCACGGCCGCGCGATACTCCGCCAGCGCGCCGTCCAGGTCCTTCTTCTCCTCGAGCAGGAGATCGGCAAGGACGAAATGCGTGTGTCCCAGGTCCGGACCCAAGCGCACCGCCTCCCTCGCCTCATAGAACGCACCTTCAATATCCTTCTCCTTCTTCCTCCGCAGCAAACTGCCCAGGCTGGCGTGGCCTTCGGCGTAGTCATATTTCAAGCGCAGCGCCTGGCGCATCTCCGTGATGGCGCCGTCGATGTCTTTGTTTGCGTTGGCCAGACCGCGACCCAGTCCGCGATGGGCGGGAGCTGATTCCGGATCCAAGCGCACAGCCTCCCGGTATTCCGGCAAGGCTTCCGGCCACTTCGATTCCCATCCCAGCGTATCGGCGAGTCCGAGGTGCGCGCGCGAATTCTGCGGCGCTCGCGCCACCAGCGCGCGGAAGCGCTGTTCCGCGTTCGCGAACTGGTCACTCTCGATCAGCGCTTGCGCCTCCGACAGCTCCCTTGCGATGGAGTTGCGGACAGCCTCGAGCAGCGCCGCGTCTGCACCGCTTCGCTTCAGCTCTTGCAGGTTCGAGTCGGTGGGTGGGAAGTCCACGCCGCGTTCCTCGACCAGCGCCGTCACGCGCTTCATCGCGACACCGCCGCGCAGCAGCTTCGCGATGTCTGCCTTGCTGAGCGCGCTATTGGATGCGGACTGCGCGAAGCCGAGCGCAATCGCCAACAGCACGATGGTCACAAGCGCCGCTGCTATAGAAGGGCTGGGCCGGCAACGCATCGCGCCTCCTGGAAGAGAGGGAAGAGTTTGCTTGGACGAGAGAGCGGATTGTAGTCTGCGCCGTTCTCGTTTTTAAAGCATTTTGCCGGCGCCTTCTCGATGCGCATCTTGCAGAACGAGGCGTGCAGCTACTGAGCGCTAGCGGAAGACGCCGCTTTTCGGATCGGGCGCCGAGAGAAATACCAGCAGCGTTCCCGCGCTATAGAAGATGAGCAGCGGCCATCCCACGATTATTAACAGGACAGCAGTAGCCGGAGCCTTGCCGTCTTTCCCGTGACTCTTATGCAGCGCCAGCAGCGCGAACCCCTGTGCGACCGCCGCGGCAGCTATCAGCGCCACGAGGCCCCAGCGTCCCGCCTCGGTGACGTCGAGCGGCATTCCCATCGCCCGCAGCACCTTCGGCACCACGAACAGAAAGCAGAAGGCTGCCACCGTCAGGACGACCCCGCGCAGGAACAGTCGACCTCTCTCGGTTGTCATAAAGCCTTACGCCGGCGCCTTCTCGATCCGCATCTTGTAGAACGACCGCCACACGAACGTGAACGAGACGGCAAAGAACACCACCGCCAGCAAGGTGGTGAGTTGCGCGTGGTCGCGCGCCAGGCTCACCGCGAGCTCGACCGCGAGCAATCCGAAGAGCGTGGTGAACTTGATCACCGGATTCATCGCCACCGACGAAGTATCTTTGAACGGATCGCCGACCGTGTCGCCGACGATGGTCGCGTCGTGCAGCGGCGTCCCTTTCTGTTTCAGTTCGGTCTCCACGACCTTCTTGGCGTTGTCCCAGGCGCCGCCCGCGTTGGCCATGAAGATGGCCTGGTAGAGTCCGGAGATGGCGATCGAGATCAGATAGCCGATGAAGAAGTAAGGCTCCACGAACGCGAACGCCAGCGTGCCGAAGAACACCGCGAGGAAGATGTTGAGCATGCCCTTCTGCGCGTACTGGGTGCAGATCTCCACGACCTTCTTCGAATCCGCGACCGAAGCTCTCTCCACGCCTTCCAGCTTGATGTTCGCCTTGATGAACTCCACCGCGCGATACGCGCCCGTGGTCACCGCCTGCGTCGCCGCGCCGGTAAACCAGTAGATCATCGCGCCGCCGGTGATCAGGCCGAGGAAGAAGGGAGCGTGCAGCAGCGAAAGGTTCTCGGTGTTCCTGGTGAGGCCGTCGGTGAGCGCCATGATGATGGAAAAGATCATGGTGGTGGCGCCCACCACGGCCGTCCCGATCAGCACCGGCTTGGCGGTGGCTTTGAAAGTGTTGCCGGCGCCGTCATTCTCTTCCAGCATCTCCTTGGCGCGTTCGAAGCGGACGTCGAAGCCATACTGCTGCTTGATCTCGGCTTGCACGTTGGGGATCTGCTCGATGAGCGAGAGCTCGTAGACCGACTGCGCGTTATCCGTGACCGGACCGTAGGAGTCCACCGCGATCGTCACCGGACCCATGCCGAGGAATCCGAAGGCGACCAAACCGAAGGCGAACACCGGCGCGGCGACCATCACCGCGCCCACGCCCTGCGAGGCGAAGTAGTAGGAGACGCCCATCAGACCGACGATGCTCATGCCGAGGTAGTAGGCGGAGAAATTTCCCGCCACGAAGCCGGAGAGGATGTTCAGCGACGCGCCACCTTCACGCGACGACGTCACCACTTCCTTCACATGCGCCGAGTCCGTGGAGGTGAACACCTTCACCAACTCGGGGATGACCGCGCCCGCCAGCGTGCCGCACGAGATGATGCTGGCCAGCTTCCACCACAGCGAGTCGTCGCCGGCGAGGTGCGGGATGATCTCGTAGGACGCCAGGTAGGTCAGCGCGATGGAGATGAACGACGTCAGCCATACCAGCGAAGTCAGCGGCGCCTCGTAGTTCATCTTGTCCACGGCGCCGTACCTCGCCTTGGCAATGGCTTCATTGATGAAGTAGGCGGCCGCGCTGGCGATGACCATCAGCACGCGCATCACGAAGATCCACACCAGCAGTTGCACCTGCACCGTCTCGCTCTTCACCGCCAGCAGGATGAAGGTGATCAGCGCCACGCCGGTCACGCCGTAAGTCTCAAAGCCGTCCGCGGAAGGCCCGACCGAATCGCCGGCGTTGTCTCCGGTGCAGTCGGCGATCACGCCCGGATTGCGCGCGTCGTCTTCTTTGATCTTGAATACGATCTTCATCAGGTCGCTGCCGATGTCGGCGATCTTGGTGAAGATGCCGCCCGCAATACGCAGCGCAGCGGCGCCGAGCGATTCACCGATAGCGAAGCCGATGAAGCACGGCCCGGCATAATCTCCGGGGATGAATAGAAGAATGCACAGCATGATCAGCAGCTCGACCGAGATGAGCATCATCCCGATGCTCATGCCCGCCTTGAGCGGGATGTTGTAGATGGCATATGGCTTGCCCTTGAGCGACGCGAACGCGGTGCGCGAGTTCGCGAAGGTGTTCACGCGGATGCCGAACCACGCCACGCCATAGCTGCCCGCGATGCCGATGATGGAGAACAGCAGGATGATGGGCACTGTCACGCCCACCGGATGCATCGGCACCGGGTGCAGGAATCCGAAGTACGCCACGATCACCACGGCGATGAATACCCAGAGCAGCAGGATGAACTTGCCCTGCGTGATGAGGTAGGTCTTGCAGGTCTCGTAGATGAGTTCCGAGATCTCGAGCATCGCGCGATGCACGGGCAGATTCTTCAGGTTCATGTAGATGGCGAGACCGAAGCCCATGCCGAGCGCGCAGATGATGAGTCCGAAGGTGAGGAGCGTGTGGCCGTCCACGCCGAGGAACTGGACGGTCGCCAGGTCAGGCAGCTTCAAGGCAGCTTCGCCGGCGGCTTCGTGCGTCTGCGATCCAGTCGCGGCGCCGTATGGACCAGTTGCGGGGTTTGGTGAAGCGGTCTGCGCCGACGCGCTCGCAGTCAGGAAAAGGACCGCCAGGAGCGCAAGAGTGGTTACAGCGCGGCGAGAGATTCTCGCGGCGAGCGAGTAGGACATGGCAATGCCTCCGAAAAGACGTTTGGGATCGTCAGCAGCCGGCGATCGCGGCCGGCGGTTCGGAGTCGCGCTTCCACCAGGACAGTGAAAGTACAGGTTTGGCCGCGCTCCCGTCCGCATCTGCGCTCTGTACCGCGCCTATGCGAACCCTCGTTTATACCACGCGCGAAAAATGGGGGTCAAACCAATGGCGGTCAAACCGCGCGCTACTTCGCTGCGCCGGTCTTCGCCGCACTGGTCTTCTCGGCCACGATCTTCTCGATCACGATGGCCTTCGAACCAGCGCGCTCGTAGACCGTTCCGGTCGCGGTCACGCGCTGTCCCGCAAAGGGCAGCAGCTTGGCGTTCTGGCCGCTGGAGGGCGTGGCTCCATCGATGGGAAGATAGACGTTGCCGTCCTTGGTCAGGATCACTAGCGGCGAGCCTGCTGCGGCGCACTTCTTCGCGCAGTCGGCGCTGATCGGTTTGTCGAGGTTCTTGGTGTACGCGCAGGCCGAGTCGAGCACGTAGCCCGTCACCTTCGTGGTCTTTCCGGTGCTACCCGGGCCGCTGCCGCCCGCGGCGAGGGCCACCGCCACGACCGCCATTGCTACCAGGAGGATCGCAATCTTCGTTCGCATGTCTCGCCACCTTTCGCTGCGGGATGTTACCACCGCTGCTGTCCCTTTCGGGGCTTGTGCCGCTGCGGTTTCGAATTGTCAAAGAACAAACTGCTGGTCAAAAAACAAACTGTGGCTGGCGGCTAGTCGCCGGCCGGAGTGATGGTGATGCTGTCGCTGTTTGGCTCGCATTGCTCGCTGCGCGTGGGCTTCTTTGCGACCATGGCAGACGCTTCGGCTTCGTTGTCGGCGGTGGCCGGGTCGGTGATCATGGGCGCGGCGAGGACGGGATCGAAGTTGGTGTTGCGCAGGTTGATGACGGCCGTCTGGAGTCCATAGAGCAGTTGCTTGACGACGGGAACGTTGACCTCGGCGCCGCGGAACGCCTCGCGGCGAAGACGTTCGAGGACCATCATGAGGGCGAGCTGGACGCCGTTGCCGTCCTCGAGTGAGGGCAGGGTGTTCTCGCTGGAACCGTTGTAGTACTCATTGTGGAAGTAGCAGAAGACGTTGCGGCGCATGGCGGGCGAGCCGCAGCGCAGTCCGTTGGGCTTGACGTGGCAGCAGCGCTGGGCGCGGTGGGCGAGAGCGTAGGTGTTCGCGGGCGCTGGCGGCGTCGGCGGGACGCTCTGGGGTGGCTTGGGTGGGCATGATCACGGTCCTTCCTTCCCCCGTAGCGGGGTCTTTGCAGAATCAGTCAGTTAGAGCGGGGAATCACGATGGGTCTCGGGGTGGTCACGGCGAGACTTTGGTGAGGTCTCGCCGTGATCTCCCGAGTATTGCTGTGTGCTATACATTGTGGGTGAGCATTTCCATCTTTAGCGCAGTAGAGAAGGGATGTCAAGGGAAATATTCGCTTTATGTTCGCCATTAGAGCCGCCTGCGCGCGAGCCGAGAGCGTCAGCTCGAGGGAGCGAAAGTTGTTGCGCTTCGGTTTTTGCGCTTCGGCGGAATAGCGCCGCCTGCGCGCAAGCCTTCGGCGAGTGGAAGGGAGGCGTTCATTCGCTTACCCAGGCCTTACGGCCTGGGCTAAAAGCGCGCGAGGACGCGCGCTTTCCGCCCGCTTTGCGGGCTGGACTCTAGCGAATGTGAGACGCCTGATCGGGGGTGAGGGCTTTTCCCACACGAGCAACACCGTCTCCCCTCGGCCTCGCTCGGGACAGGCTAAGAACGTGGGGTACCCGGCCATTGACCCCTCCGACTGGCAAGGTTAGTCTGTGTCGCTCGGCCGCATTTTCGAGGTTGCATGTTCATGCAGCGGCGCATCAGCGCGCTCGTCATTCTGCTTCTGCTCGCCGTGGTGTCCGTATTCACTCAGCAAGTCACCCAACCGAGTGCTCTCTCGAAGAAAGATATCGCCAATCTTTTGAACGGTGGCGTGAGCAATTCCCGGATCGTCTCCCTGGTCGAGAAACGCGGCGTGAGCTTTGATGCGGACGCGGAATACCTGCAGACGCTGAAGGCCGCCGGCGCCTCCGACGACGTGACGAAAGCCGTCTATGCCGCCTCGATGCGGGCTAAGGAACAGAGAGAGGCCGCCGCGGCCGCCGCAAGCCACGAGAAAGCCGCGCCTCGCCCGGGAGGCGCGAAGGTGAATCCTAAAGACGGCCTGACCTACGTCTGGATCCCGCCGGGGACCTTCCAGATGGGCTGTTCGCCCGGGGACAGCGAGTGTGGCAGCGATGAGGAACCGGCACACACGGCGACCATCACCCGGGGTTTCTGGATGGGGCAGACCGAGGTGACGCAGGCGGCCTATCAGCGGGTGACAGGGGCGAATCCGAGTCATTTCCATGGCGACCGGCTGCCGGTGGAGACGGTGAACTGGGATGAAGCACGCTCCTATTGTGGGGCGGTAGGGATGCGGCTGCCGACGGAGGCAGAGTGGGAGTATGCGGCGCGGGCCGGGAGCACGTCAGCCCGCTACGGCGACCTCGACGCCGTCGCGTGGTACCGCAATAACAGCGGCGACCAGACGGACGGGGTTGGGCAAAAGCAGCCGAACGCGTGGCAGCTTTACGATATGCTGGGCAACGTGTGGGAGTGGGTGAACGACTGGTATGGCGAGAATTATTACGGCCAGTCTCCCGCGCAGGATCCGAGCGGGCCACCCTCGGGAGAGTATCGAACGCTGCGCGGCGGTTCGTGGAGCCTCGTTGCCAAGAACTCCCGCGGATCGTACCGCAGCAGGAACGCTCCGGCCGACCGCGGCATCAGCGTCGGTTTCCGGTGCGTGGGGGAATAATTTCGCTTTACCCTTTTGACTTTTCCCTTTTGCCTTTC
>JALYLW010000045.1 GCA_030774055.1 Acidobacteriota bacterium | reverse complement strand
GACTCGATCTCCGAGAACGAGTAGGTCACGTGCAGGAAGTGGTTGCCGTTCTCTTCTTTCCACTCCGTGCAACTGGATTGCAGGTGGGCTAATTTGCGCGCGCGCTGGAATTCACCGGTGCCGTCGTTCTGTAGCAATACGGTGAACCCGTCGAAGCCGAGCATCAAGCCGCAGCGTTCGCACAGCGTGAATGGCGGAACGCCGGAAGAACAACGCGGACATCTCGTCATGCAAGATCCTCCGTTGGTGTTCCCGCTTCTTTCTGATCGTGCGGTCTCTATTCTCCCTGTTCGGTCGCGATCTTGTGGCCACTGCCATCGCTACCTGGGTTGATTGAACCACGATTGCATTTCGAATCGCAATAACTTTTCTGGCTCTTCACTTTTATTTTCGCGCCGCGAGATCGCCTGCTCCGCGCACAGAATGTTCCGCACTCAAAACTCTTCGCGCCAAGAGACTCCTGTCATCCCAAGCTATGCGCGAGCGTTCGTGAGCGTGAGTCGAGGGACCATGCCTTTGACTTTGCCTTATCCATTGTCCTTCTCCGTGTCTCCGTGCCTCCGTGGTGGGTTCTCGTCCGAGTCACCGATTAGAATCAAGACGTGGCTTCAAAAAACTACGACGCCATCCTCTGCGGCGCCGGCATCATCGGACTGTCGCTCGCGTTCGAGCTGCGCAAGCGCGGCGTGAGCGTCCTTGTCATCGAGCGCGGCGCTCCCGCGCGCGAGTCGTCGCACGCTGCCGCCGGCATGCTCGCCTGGTGCGAGCCCCATCCTCACCCCGCACTGCACGCGCTCGCCGAAGCCAGCTACCGCGCTTATCCCG
The DNA here is from genome assembly GCA_030774055.1 of Acidobacteriota bacterium. Lineage (NCBI taxonomy): Bacteria > Pseudomonadati > Acidobacteriota > Acidobacteriota bacterium. Next base: position 9,202 of record JALYLW010000045.1, on the reverse strand, counting down.
AGTGGGTCCGCGAGGTCGAGGACGCATCCCAAAGCGCATCCCGTAACAACGAAGCATCCCAAAGCAAAGCCCACGTCGATCTTCGCTCCGAGGGCACCTTGCAGTTGCTCAACGCCTCCGAACCCTGGCCCACCGTGGGATGCCTCCGCACGCTCGCGCCCGGCGAACTCGCGCACCTGGAACCAGGCTTCGCGAGTCCGCATCGCGCCGCCGTGCTCGATGAAGCCACCGTCGATCCGCGCGCGCTCTGCGCTGCGCTCGAACGAGCTGCGCGCCATCGCGACGCGGACTTCGCCACCGGCTCGCCCGTCACCGCGCTGCGATTCGCAGGCGGTAAGCTCGCCGGCGTCCGCACCGAGCGCGCCGAGTATCACGCGCCGGTGGTGGTGAACTGCTGTGGCGCGTGGTCGGGAGAGCTTGATTCGTCAGCCACAGGAACGAGCGGCCACGCCGGCCCGCGCGTGCCCACACGCCCCATCAAGGGCCAGATGCTCTCCGTCGCGGCCGGCCATCTTCTGCGTCACACCATCCGCGCCCACGATGTCTACCTTGTTCCGCGCACCGACGGACGCCTTCTCATTGGCGCCACCGTCGAAGACGCCGGCTGGGATAAGCGCGTCGTCCCCGAGACTATCCAGCATCTGCACCAGGCGGCGGCGCACCTCTTCCCCGCCATCGGCGAGATGAAGCTCCTCGAAGCCTGGGCCGGACTCCGCCCCGCCACGCCCGACGACCTTCCCATCCTCGGCCCCACCTCTATCCCCGGATACCTCGTCGCCACCGGACACTTCCGCGACGGCATCCTGCTCGCGCCCATCACCGCGCGCATCATCGCCGACCTCATCACCGGCGCCACGCCCGCCTTCGATCTCACTCCGTTCGATCCCGACCGCTTCGCGCGCTAGCGAACCAATGCCGCTGTCATCCCGAGCGACGTGCGAACGCCAGCGAGCGCAAGTCGAGGGACCACGCCTCGGCACGTTTTTTGTTCTTCATTCATCATTCACCCTTCCTTCCTCCTCTGTGCTCTGTGTCTCTGTGGTGGGTTCTCCGAGCCCCAATGACTTGTTTATACTGAGTGGTTACTCACTCTCCGCTGGAGTCCCCCATGTCCGCAGCCGCTCTCGACTTCGCCCGCGAAAATCAGCAGCGCTTTCTCAACGAGCTCAAGGACCTGCTCCGCATCCCCAGCGTCAGCACGCTGCCCGAGCACAAAGCAGACGTCCGCCGCGCCGCCGACTTCGTTGCCGCCGAGATGAAGCGCATCGGCCTGGAGCACGTCGAGATCATCCCCACCGCCGGACATCCCCTGGTCTACGCCGACTGGTTGCACGCCGCCGGCAAGCCGACCGTGCTCTGCTACGCGCACTACGACGTCCAGCCGCCCGACCCGCTCGACGAATGGAAGACGCCACCCTTCGAGCCCACCGAGCGCGACCAGAACATCTACGCGCGCGGCGCCGTGGACGACAAAGGCCAGATGTGGATGCACATCAAAGCCCTCGAATCCCTCTTCCAGACCGGCAACGGCAAGCTGCCCCTCAACGTCCGCATCATCATCGAGGGCGAGGAAGAGGTCGGCGGCGAAGGCATCGCCAAGTTCGTGCGCGAGCACAGTGACCGCCTGAAGGCGGATTTCGCGCTCGTCTCCGACACCGAGATGTTCGCGCCCAACCTCCCCACGCTGTGCGTGGGACTGCGCGGCATGGTCTACACCGAGCTCGAAGCCGTGGGCGCCATGACCGACTTGCACAGCGGCATGTACGGTGGCGCCGCTCCGAATCCGTTCGAAGCGCTCGCGCGCATCATCTCCAAGTTGAAAGACGAGAACGGCAAGGTCCTCATCCCCGGGTTCTACGATCGCGTCGAGAAGCCGGCGGCCGCCGAGCTCAAGGCGTGGAAGTCGTTGCCCTTCGACGAGGAGGAATATCGCAAAAAAGAAGTCGGCTCCAAGCAGCTCACCGGAGAAGCGGGCTACACCGTGCTCGAGCGCACCTGGGCGCGGCCCACCCTTGAAGTCCACGGCATGCCCGGCGGCTTCATCGGCACCGGCGGCAAAACGGTCATCCCGGCCAAGGCGGCGGCGAAGGTCTCCATGCGACTCGTCCCCGACCAGCGTCCCGACGAGATCTTCAAGCTCTACTCCGAGTTTGTGAAGTCCATCGTCCCCAAGGGCATCGAGCTCAAGATCAAGCAGTTCTCCATCGCCGACCCCATCGTCATCAAGACCGACAACAAATACGTCCAGGCCTCCACCGTCGCCATGAAAGAAGTCTTTAACAAGGAGACGGTCTACATCCGCAGTGGGGGTTCCATTCCCATCGTCGCCGACTTCGAGAAGTTCCTCAAGATCCCGTCGGTGATGATGGGCTTTGGACTTCCCGACGACAACCTGCACGCCCCCAACGAGAAGTTCCACATCCCGAACTTCTACCGCGGCATCGAGTCCATCATCCGCTTCTTCCAGCGCGTCGGCGGCGAAGGCTAGGTTTTTGCTCTGTCATCCCGGACGAGTCCGCGAGTCGAAGGACCATGCCTTCGGCCCCGTGTCTTCCCTCTTCGATTCTCCGTGGCTCCGCGCCTCCGTGGTAGGTTTTCGGCGGGTTTTGCCCCATAATCTGTGCTATCCTTAGCTCGCTCTCGCGGTTCTCCCGCCTCCCATCCTCACCTGGTTTCCAAAGTCCGTGAGTCCGTCACCCTGCACCGCAGCCTGTGCAACATACTGCGGTCGGTGGACGCGACCCACAACATCTTGTGGATAAAAGGCTTGACCTCTGTTAACTAGGCAGGTTACATTCCCTCTTAACCAGCGGGGGTGTGCCGCCGCAGCGAGGTTTCCAGCCAGGGAGTGAACGTTGCTGAAGCTCAAGAAACTACAGATCCTCGGCTTTAAGTCCTTCTGTGACCGCACCGAGTTGAAGTTCCACGGTGAGGGCATGGCGGCCATCGTCGGCCCCAACGGCTGTGGCAAGTCCAACATCGCAGACGCCATCTCCTGGGTCCTCGGCGAGCAGTCTGCCAAGACGCTTCGCGGCACCCGCATGGAAGACGTCATCTTCGCCGGCACCCGTGACCGCAAGCCCATGGGCATGGCCGAGGTCTCGCTCACGCTCATCGATCCCGAAGTCTTCGAGGGCGCTGATCTCTCCGCCGATACCGAGATCGACGTTCAAGCCGACCTGCCCGACGATTGGGATGAGGCCGAACTCCGCGCCACCTCGCAGGAGACCGCCGAGCAGTACATCGACGAGGTCCAGCCCGGCCCGGAAGAGACCGGCTCGCCCTTCTCCCGCGCTTCCGCCGACGAACCTCCGGTAGAGACGGGGCTTGCCCCGTCTCCAGAAGAAACTGCTGTGCCCCCGTTTCCCGACGCCGCCGCAAACCCCTCCGGCGTCGTCTTAAAGATCCGCCGCCGGAAATTCGCCCCGCAGGAAAAGCGCGGACAGATCGTCGTGACCCGCCGCCTCTTCCGCACCGGCGACAGCGAATACCTCATCAACGGCAAGCTGGCCCGCCTGCGCGATATCCAGGAGATCTTCATGGGCACGGGCCTCGGCCCGGAGTCCTACGCCATCATCGAGCAGGGACGGATCGGCCAGATCCTCTCCTCCAAACCGCATGACCGCCGCGCCATCATCGAAGAGGCCGCCGGCATCACCAAGTTCAAGACCAAGAAGCGCCTCGCCGAAGCCCGTTTGGAAGAAGCCAAGCTCAATCTCGCGCGCGTCAACGACATCTTCGAAGAAGTCGCGCGCCAGATGAACTCGCTCAAGCGCCAGTCCTCGAAGGCCGAGCGCTATGCCAAACTGCGCGATGAGATGCGCGAGAAGCTGCGCCTCGTCCTCGCTTCCAAGTATGCCGAGCTCGAGCAGCAAGCCACGCAGCTCGAGCGCGACCTCGCCGCGCTCACCGCCGAGCTCCACTCCCGCACCGCCGAGCTCGAACGCCTCGAAGCCGAGCACGTCACCGGTGCCGAGCGCGGCTACGCGCTCCAGTCGGAGACCCGGCAAAACGCCGCGCGCGCCAGCGAGATCACTCTGGAACTCGACCGCGCCACCGCGCAACGCGCGCACAATCACGAACGCTGTGGGGAGCTCGAAGTCCGCATCGGCGCAAGTCAGTCGGAGCTGGGACGCAACCAGAAGCAGCTCACCACGCTCTCGAGCGAGCTCGCCGCCAACCAGTCCATCGTGGAATCGGCCGCCTCAGACGTCGCTGCCTCCCGCTCCGAAGCCGAGCTGGCGCAGCAGCGCGCCGCCTCGGCCGCGGCAACGCTCAGCGCGGTCGAGCGCGCGCAAGATCAGCGCCGCGCCCAGATCATGGAGCTGGTCGCGCAGGTCTCCGGCGTCCGCAACCAGATCGCGCAAGCCGCCGAGAACGTCGCCGCCCTCGACCGCGAGGCCCAACGCCTCGCTCGCGAGATCGCCGCCGCCAGCAGTGAGATCGACCAAGTCGGCTCGCGCCGCTCGCATCTTTCACTCGAGTTCGAGTCCGCCACCAGCCGCGTGAACCAGCTCGCCGTAGCCGTCACCGCAGGCCGCGCTGCCATCGAAGCCAAGCGCGCCGAAGAGACTTCTGCCAAGCAGCGCCTCGACGGCCTGCGCGCCGAGTTTGCCAGTGCCCTCGGCAAGCGCAGCTCGCTCGAATCGGTGATCGCCGAGCATGGCTACTCCACCGAATCGGTGAAGCGCCTGTTCCAGTCGGGCGTGATCGATAAGGGATTCCGCCCCGTCGGCGTGCTCGCCGACTTCCTCGAGGTCGAAGGCCAATATGAGAACGTGGTCGAAGACTTCCTGCGCGACGAGCTCAACTACGTCGTCGTCAAGTCGTGGGACGCAGCCGACGCCGGCCTCGAGATGCTGCGCACCGGCGCCGACGGACGCGCCACCTTCCTCGTCCATCCCAACGATTCGCAGGCCCGCTTCAGCTTCAACCTCGATGAGTCGCGCTCGACGCCCCGCGGTCCGCAACCGCCTTCGCGGCCCATCGTCCCACTGAAAGATTGCATCAAGGTGCTCAACGGCTTTGGCAAATCGCTCGAAGTCATCCTGCCCAAGCTGCGCGATGGCTACATCACCGCCGATTCCGCCGTCGCTCGCGATCTCGCACTCGATAATCCGGACGCGTTCTTCCTCTCCGCCTCGGGCGAGTGTTTCCATAACGTCACCGTCACCGGCGGCAAGCAGCGCGCCGAGGGACCACTCTCGATGAAGCGCGACCTGCGTGAGGTCGAGAAACAGCTCGACGAGCTCGAGCGCGCCGTGCGCAGCGATGAATTGAAGATCGCAACCCTCGGCAAGGAGATCGCCGAGCTCACTGGGCTGCTCGACCATCTCGAGGCCGAACGCCGCGAGGCGGAGAAGCTCGCGCTCACCTCCGGCCATTCGCTCGAGCAGATGTCCAGCGAGATCTCGAAGACGGAAGTCCGCCTGGTGACCTACCGCGCCGAGCTGTCGCGCGTAGAAGCCGAGCGCGCGGAGAAACAAGCCTTCGTCGCCGAGCGCGAGCAGCAGGTCGCTGCCCTCGACGGTACCCGGGTGCAGTGCGAAGCCGAGATGTCTACCGCGCAAGCCACGCTCGCCGAGCTCAACGCCGCGCGCGCCGCCGCCGCCCGCGCCGCCAGCGAGATGCTGGCCTCGCTCGCCGCCATGGACGAGCGTCGCAAGGGCGCCGAGGCCTCGCTCCAGCGCATCCAGGCGCTGGTGCAGGAGGTCTCGCTGCGCGTCAACGCGCTCGAAGACCAGATCGCCGCCGCCGGCTCCGAACGCGAGCAGCGCCAACAGCAGAACGCCCACCTCGCCGAACAGTTGGTTGCGCTCGAGACCGAGCGCGCCGCCGTCCGCGAGCGCGGACTTGCCCTGCAACACGAGTCTGAGCAGCTGCGCGCTTCGCTCGCCGCCATCGAAGAGCAGTTGAAGTCCCTGCGCGCCGCGCTCGACACCGCCCGCGACCGCCGCGGCGAGCTTTCCGCCACCGCCGCCCGTCTCCAGTCCGACATGCAGCACATGGCGGAGAGCTGTCTCAACGAACTGAACCTCACCATCGCTGCGCTCCAGGCGGATGACACCGTGCTGCGCGTCGCCGGCGAGACCCTCGCCACCGAGGAAGCGATGTATCGCGAGATGCGCGCCCGCCTCGAAGCCATGGGCCCGGTGAACATGATGGCGCTCGAGGAATACAAGGAGACCGCCGAGCGCCACGCCTTCCTCGAGACCCAGCGCAAGGACCTGCTCGACTCCATCGAGAACACCCAGGCCACCATCAAGGAGATCGACCTCATCTCCAGGGAGAAGTTCCAGGAAGCCTTCGACCGCATCAACGAGTACTTCCAGCTCAGCTTCCGCAAGCTCTTCGGCGGCGGCCAGGCCTTCATGCGCCTCACCGATCTCGAGAACTCCGCCGAATCCGGCATCGACGTGGTCGCCTCGCCTCCGGGCAAGAAACTGCAGAATGTGCTGCTGCTCTCCGGCGGCGAGAAAGCGCTCACCGCGCTCGCGCTCCTGGTCGGCATCTTCCAGTACCAGCCGAGCCCGTTCTGCATCCTCGACGAAGTGGACGCTCCGCTCGACGAGACCAACGTCGGCCGCTTCAACGAGCTCGTCCGCGAGATGAGCGTACAGACGCAGTTCGTCCTCATCACCCACAGCAAGAAGACCATGTCCATGGCCCCGGTGATGTACGGCGTAACCATGCAGGAACCAGGCGTGTCTAAGGTCCTCTCCGTCAAATTCGGCGCGGACGAGAAGGCCTCCCGCCCCACCGCCGTCGGCGCCTAGTAGCGCTGGCGTCTCGCCGGCTGTAGCGGCGGCATCTTGCCGCCGCTAACCGGTCGCACCCGCATATTTAGCGGCTGGCAGCACCGCCCACCTCCATCACACTCGCCGCGTCGGCATTCAGCGTCCAGTTGTCATTCTGAGCGATGCGCGAGCGTCAGCAAGCGCGAGTCGAAGAACCCCTAGCGCCACGAAGACCTGCCGTGAGGAACCCGGTAACCATTTCACAATTATTTTTCTTCACACCCATCCACAAACCAATCCACAGATTCCCTCTCCCGCTCGCTTGTCAAGATTTTTCCAGTGAAAACTTTTTTCTTTCCACAACGTCACTCTCTGCACAACGTTGACAAACTTTTTGCGCTGGCTAGAATCTCCTCTGCTCTTCACGAAGAAAGAAAACATCCTGCCGTGACCCAGACAACCGACCAAGTCCTGCTCCATACCGATTTCCCCGGACTTCCCTTGCACGCCTCCGGCAAGGTCCGCGATGTCTACGCGCTCAACGGACACCTCCTCTTTGTCGCCACCGATCGCATCTCGGCATTCGATTACGTGCTCGCCACCGGCATCCCGCAAAAAGGCCGCGTGCTCACGCAGCTCTCGCTTTTCTGGTTCGATTTCCTGAAGCCGCTCGTGCCCAGCCACCTGGTCACCGCTGACGTCGCGCAGTATCCCGCCGCGCTCCTGCCCTACCGCGATCAGCTCGAGGGACGCTCCATGCTCGTCGCCAAGGCCGGCATGGTCGCCGTCGAGTGCGTCGCCCGCGGATACCTCTCCGGCTCGGGCTGGAAGGAATACCAGCAGTCCGGCGCCGTCTGCGGCATCAAGCTGCCCGCCGGCCTCAAGGAATCCGACAAGCTCCCCCAGCCCATCTTCACCCCCGCGACAAAAGCCGCCAGCGGACACGACGAGAACATCACGTTTGCGGACATGGTCAAGCGCGTCGGCCCGGAACTCTCCGAGCAGCTCCGCGACCTGACCCTGAAGATCTATAACCAAGCCGCCGGTTACGCCCTGACCAAGGGCATCATCATCGCCGACACCAAGTTCGAGTTCGGACACACCGGCGCGGGCCTCGTGCTGGCCGACGAAGTCCTCACTCCAGACTCCTCCCGCTTCTGGCCGGCCGATACGTACAAGCCCGGCGGCGCGCAGGAGTCGTTCGACAAGCAGTATGTCCGCGATTATCTCGAGTCCATCCAGTGGAACAAGCAGCCCCCGGCGCCGGCCCTTCCGGAAGAGGTCGCCCGGAAGACCAGCCAGAAATACATAGAAGCGTATCGGCGTCTGACCGGGCGCGAGCTCAAGGCCTGACGTTGTGTATCGGGTTTAGGAACGAAACGGGTGATCGCGGAACGAGCGCGAGGGGCGGGCGGCGACCCGCGAAGACATGACGACGCTGGATTGGGTCCTGTTGGCCGTCGTCGCGTTGTCGGTCCTGGTTGCCGCGTTGCGCGGGTTTCTGTACGAGGCGTTTTCCCTCGCCGGCGTCGTCTTTGGATTTGTGATCGCGGCCTGGGGATACGCCAGGGTTTCACCGTGGTTTTTGCCGTACGTGAAGGCGCAGCCGATCGCTGACTTCGGCGCTTTTTGCGCGCTCTTTATACTCACGACCTTGTTGTTCTCGCTGGCGGGTGAGATCGCCCGCAGCGCCGCGAAGTCCGCCGGACTCCGCCCCGTGGACCGTGTCTTCGGGGGCGCCTTCGGCCTGCTCCGCGGCCTGCTGGCCGGCGCCGTCATCGCGCTCGCCGTCGCCGCCTTCCATCCCCAGGCGATGGAGGGTTCGGTGGTCGGAAGTTATTTCCTGGTTGGGGCTCGCGCGCTCTCCTGGACCACCCCCGAGGACGTGCGCCGGCAGTTCCGTGAAGGGACGCTCGCCATCCGCAAGGCCGCAGAAGAAAAACTCGCGCCGCCGCAACCGCAGCCACCGGCCGGCGCCGCGCCGAAAAAAGATTAGCCACGTCCGATCATGGATGTGGGAAACAGATTTGGGTGAGCGCGAAGCGAGCACCCGGAAGAAAACGAAAGCAGGCCTTGCGTGAAGGACCAACTCGAAGCGCTCGTACAGCAGATGCACAAGAGCGGCATCCTCTATTCGGAAGCCGTCCGCGAGTTCAAGAAGCGCTTTCTGCTCACCGTGCTCGAGCAGAACGGCGGCAACCAGTGCCGCGCCGCGCGCGAGCTGGGCATGCACCGCAATACGCTCTCGCGCACCATCGCCGAGCTCAAGCTCGATATCCGTTCCGTCCGCGGCATGGGACGCCGGCCTCCACGCGCCGAGCGCCCCGCCCCCGCCTTCGACAAAAAAGCCGCCCGCTAACGCTCACCACCAACCCTTGTCATCCGTCGCGCCCGCCGCGGCGAGCGAACCTTGCGCGCAGCACCTCGCCGGTCGCCCGTGCGTGGCTGAGCGCACGACTCAAGCG
>JALYLW010000044.1 GCA_030774055.1 Acidobacteriota bacterium | reverse complement strand
GCTTCGCGCTGGCCGGCGTTTGCCATGAGCTGAAGCAGCGTGCTGCCGAGCGCGGCCGCGTCGACGACGCGGAGCGCGCCCGCGCGCTCGAAGTCGGTGACCAGCTCGCGGAAGTTTTCGCTGTGCGGCCCGCACAGCACCGCCGCGCCGTGCTGGGCGGGCTCGAGGATGTTGTGCCCACCACGCGGCACCAGACTGCCGCCGACAAAAGCGAGCGTGCCCAAGCCATAGGCCGCAGCGAGCTCGCCCACGGTGTCCAGCAGCAGCACACCGCCGGAGAAGGTGGTGGGCCGGTCCGAGCGTCGTACCCAGGGCAGCCCGGAAGCTTGCAACAGCGTCGCGACCGCCGGAAAGCGCTCGGGATGGCGAGGCGCAAGGATCAGGACGGCGTGGGGATACTGCGCCAGCACCTCGCGGAAGGCTGCGAGCACCAGCTCGTCTTCGCCCTCGACGGTGCTGCCGGCAACGATGATGTGTTCGCGCGGCAAGTCGCGCAACGTCAGCCGGACCGCATCGAGGCCGGGGGCGCCGGCGGCGCGAACGTCGTACTTCAGATTGCCGCTGACCTGCACGCGGCCTTCGGGTGCGCCGATGGCGTGGAGGCGTGCCGCATCCTCTTCCGTCTGCGCGAGGAACAGATCGACGTTTTGCAGAGCCGGGCGGATGAGCCATCCGCTGCGGCGATGGCGGTATCCAGGCAGCGAGCGGTCGCTGATGCGGGCGTTGACCACGGCGACCTTCGCGCCCGATGCTTTCGCCAGCCGCAGAAAGTTTGGCCAGAACTCGGTCTCGGCCAATACCACGAGTTGCGGACGCAGCACGCGCAGCCAGGCGCGGACGGTGAAGGCAAAGTCCAACGGGAAATAGAAGACGAACTGCTCGCCAAAGCGTTCGCGTGCCAGCTTTTGCCCGCTGGCGGTGGTGGTGGAGACGTAGACCGCGTCGAAATCGCGCCGCAGCTCTTCCACCAGGCGGCTGACGGCGAGGACCTCGCCGACCGAGACGGCGTGCAACCAGACGGTCCGCTGAGCTGCGCCAGCGGCGGGCCGCGCCAATCGGGGCGGGATCCCGCCGAGGCGCTCGCGCAACCCGGCGCGATATTTGCCGTGCCGCGCCATCTGGATGAGCCACCACGGCGCCGCGAGCAGCAGGGCCAGTCCGAGTGCGAGGCTGTAGAAAAGATACACAGGCGTCAGGCGTCAGGCGTCATTCTATAAGCGCAGGCTATCTTTCCGGACTTCTGGGGAGACGCGTGCGTGCGATTGTCCGGGCGTCATTGTCGGGAAGCAGCATCTAACCGATAATCAACTCCATGTTCCCGTCGCGACCGAGTCCGCTCCGGCACGTCCTGCTGCTCATGGTTGTCATCACCGCGGTGGCGTTTGCGAAGTTGGGTTTCGCGAAAGAAGCCACGCAGCCGCCGCCGAAGGCCACGCACGCGAAGACCTATCCCGCGGTGGACGCGCACCTGGACGAAAAGGTCGCCATCGCTGCCGACCCTTTCGACATGGCTGACAAGACGGCATTCATGCAGGTGCCGTACAAAGCCAACGACATCCTGCCCATCCGCGTGATCATCTCGAACGACAGCGATGCGCCACTCAACCTTTCGCAGATGGTGTTGCAGGTGAACACGGTGAACCCGCGCGCCAAGCTGGCGCCCGCCGACGTGGACGACCTGCAGCGCCGGCTGGCGCGGCAGACGCGCCGCGGCGACGAGCAATCGCGGAATCCGCTGCCCATCCCGCTGCCCGGGCGCAAGATGAAGCCGGCGGTGAAGAAGGAATGGCAGGACGAGCTCGAGGCGCTGCGCTTCAAATGGATCGTGGTCGAGCCGCACAGCAGCGTTTCCGGGTTCTTCTTCTTCGACGTTCGCGATCTCGAGCACCCACTCGCCGGCGGACATCTTTACGTGACCGGCATCCGCAATGAGAACGGCCGCGAGCTGCTGTTCTTCGATATCGCGCTGGAGAAGTACCTCACCTACCGGCCGGAGGCGCGATAAACACGGCCGGAGATAAAGGGGGCAATATCCGGGGTATATCAGGCGTTAACGGTAGAACTCCCGAAGTCCTTGGTATCCCGCATCTTCTGCGTAAAAATGCGCAGGAGACGACCGTGTTCCCTGGCCTGCGCGCCGGATCGGAAGGATTATGTCTTTCGCGGAAATGAAACGCTGCTTGCGCGGCGTGATCGCGCCGTTGCTGCTCACGCTGCTGATGGGTTGCGGTTTCCTCGATGGAAGCCGTGGTGGCGGAGGAGGCGGCGGCGGTGGCGGCGGCGGGACGACGATCTTCACGCCTACGCTGCTGAACCTTGCCGATGCTGCGCCCGACCGTGTGCTCGCGCTCTCGCTCAAGATCTCGGACATACAATTCCATCAAACCTCGGGCGCGAGCCTGAGCGCGCTGAACGCGGCCAGCGCCGGCGGCCTGACGGTGGAACTCACGCATCGGCAGACGTTGTTCGAGCCCATCAACCTCACCACCACCACCATCGGGCAAGGCACGTATGACTCGGTGGTCATCACGCTGGGCACGGCGACGGTGACTTTTGTGGATGACGCTGGCGTAGTGCGGCAGGATCTGAACCCGATCGTGACCAGCAGCACCACCACCGTGCCACTGGCCGCGAACCTGATCAACGGCAGCGCCACGTCCCCGATCGTGTTGAACATCCAATTCCTGCCCAGTTCGGTGAGCATCAATACCACGACCAACAAAGCGACCATCACACCGGCGTACTTCGCGACGGCGGTGCTGGCGGGGACCGCCGCATCGCAGACGGAAGCCAACGGCCTGGTGCGCCAGATCACTGGAGTGGTAGGGGCGACGCCGGCAGCGGGCGCGACCAGCTTCACGATATCGTCGAGCCAGTTGGCGAATCCGCTGACCATCGACACCGACGGCAGCACCACGTTCTCCGGCGACATTGCGAACTTTGGCTCGCTCAGCTCGAGCAACATCGTGCAGGTGCAGGCGGTCACGGTGCCGGGAACTTCGGCGAGTTCGCCGAAGCTGCTGGCCAGGACGATCAACGGCGAGAACGCCGGCGTCGGCGTGGCCACGGGCGCCGACCTGCAAGGCATCATCACCGATGAAACAGTGGACTTATTGACGGCGCCGTTCAACAACGTGAGTGGCTTTGTCTTCCGCGTGCAGAACGTGGCCACTACCGCCCTGACACCGCCGGCGCTGGGCAACGCCATCACGGTGAGCGACTTCAGCGCGCTCGATGCCACCCCCGGCAATTACGTGATCGACCAGCAGGATGTGGACCTCACCAACATGCCGCCGCTCTTTATCCCCACCTTCGACCGGGCGCACATCCGGCGAGTGCAGGCGATCTCAGCCATCTACTCGACTACGGCGGCAACCACCACGCCGAGGAAGTTGAAGCTCAAGCTGCAGACGCTGGACGGCACCGTGGTGACCATCGTCAATGGCGGCGTGATCAACCAGCAGATCATCCAGTTCAGTCCCCCGGCAGATTCCATCTTTGTCCTGCTGACGGGCCAGACCACGCTCACCGTGATCCAGCAACCATCCACGGTTACGCTGGGAACGGTCGCCGCGCCGGGGAATCCGATGCACGTCCGCGGGCTGCTGTTCTTTGATCTGGCGTCGGGGAGCTACTTCCTCGTCGCCGACCAGTTCACACCCTAGGTTGGCGAGCGACTCCACCGGCCGCTAGCTATAATCAACCGTCGCTATAATCAACGTCGATGGCGAGCGCAACGCGCATCCCGGCGGAGGTGCTGGCGCGATACGAGCCGGTGATCGGGCTCGAGGTCCACGTCCAGTTGCTGACCGCGTCGAAGATCTTCTGTGGCTGCTCCACCAGCTTTGGAGCGCCGCCCAACAGCCATACCTGCCCCACCTGTCTTGGCCTGCCGGGAGCCCTGCCCGTGCTGAATCGCAAGGCGGTCGAGTTCGCGGCGCTGGCGGCGATGGCGCTGGGATGCGAAGTACGCGAGACTTCCATCTTCGCGCGCAAGAATTATTTCTATCCCGACCTGCCCAAGGGCTACCAGATCTCGCAGTACGACCGGCCGCTGGCCGAGCATGGCCGCATTGAGATCAAGAGTGGCAAACGCATCGGCATCACTCGGCTTCACCTCGAAGAGGACGCGGGCAAGAGCTTGCACGAGGGATTCCCCGATTCGGCGACCAGCACTTACATCGACCTGAACCGCGCCGGCGTGCCGCTGATCGAGATTGTGAGCGAGCCCGAGATAGCGTCACCGGACGAAGCCTTCGAATGTCTCACGCGGTTGAAGGAGATCCTCCTGTTCACCGGCGTCTCCGACTGCAACATGGAAGAGGGCTCGCTGCGTTGCGACGCCAACGTGAGCGTGCGCCGGAAGAGCGAGAAGAAGCTGGGCACGAAGGTGGAAGTGAAGAACGTGAACTCCTTCCGCTTCATCCGCGAGGCGCTCGCCTATGAGATCGAGCGCCAGGTCGAGGCGCTAGAGGCCGGCACGCCGATCGTGCAGGAGACGCGGCTGTACAACGCGGACGAGGGCAAGACGTTCAGCATGCGCGCGAAAGAGCAAGCGCACGACTATCGTTATTTCCCCGATCCCGATCTTGCGCCGCTGGTGGTGGACGCCGCATGGCAGGCGGCGATCCGCAAACGATTACCCGAGCTGCCGGAGGCGCTGCGCGCGCGGCTGGTCGCGCAATACGGCATCACGGAGTACGATGCGGGCGTGCTGGGAGCATCGCGCTCGCTGGGCGAACAGTTCGAAGCGGCGGCGAATGCGGCGAAGAATCCGAAGCGGGTGGCGAACCTGGTGCAGAGCGAGCTGATGGGCCGGCTCAAGGCACGCAACCTGGGCATCGAGCAGTCACCCATCTCGATGCGAGGCGTGGCGATGTCCGCCGACCTGGCCGAAGCGGGAACGATCTCCAGCAAGATGCTGAAAGACCTCTACGACAAGGCGTTCGAGACGGGTGAAGACTTCGCTGCCGTCTACGAACGCGAGAAGCCGCAGCAGATCAGCGACGCGGGCGCGATCGAGCGGGCCATCGCGGAAGTGATGGCGGCGAATCCGAAGCAGGTGGAGCAGTATCGCGCGGGCAAGACCACGGTGAAGGCATTTTTTGTGGGCCAGGTGATGAAGGCGACCAAGGGCCAGGCGAACCCGGCCATGGTCAATGAGTTGCTGGATAAAAAACTTTCAGGGTAGGAGAAAGAATATGCGCCTGCTACTGCACTGGGTCCTGAGCGCGCTGGCGATGTTGCTGGTTGCACACTTCGTGCCCGGATTCGTGGTGAAAGGTTTTGTCGCGGCGCTCATCGCCGCGGCCGTCTATGGGCTGGTGAACGCCACGCTCGGCACGGTGCTGAAGGTGCTTACCTTCCCACTAGCGATCGTGACGCTGGGCATCTTCCTGCTGGTGATCAATGCGCTGATGCTGATGTTCGCAGCGGCGCTGCTGCCGGGAATCGAGGTGCACGGGTTCTGGCCGGCATTCTGGGCAGCGCTGCTGCTGGCGATCCTGGGCATGCTGATCCGCGGCCTGCTGCCGGATGACGAGAAGGAAGCGCGCGACTAGTCGCGGCTTCACTTTTTAAAGCCGGCGGGGGCGGGTTACAATCCGGCAGCACTCACCGCTGACATACGTCTTTCACTCTTCATGCATGTGACGGAGGACAGCCTTCCATGGGAACGACAGGAACGCCGATGGAGACGCCGGGCACCGCACCGACCACGATCGTCGCGGAGAAACCACAGCTCTCGCAGCCGCAACGCATCATCAACACCTTCATCGATCCGGTAAAGACCTTCACCGACCTGCGCCGGGGGACGGCGTGGTGGATGGCCTTTATCTTTATCGCAATCTGCTCCTACGTGTTCGTAGCCGCGGTAGCGACGAAGATCGGCTTTGAGCAGGTGAACGAGAACCAGATGCGGATGAACCCGAAACAGATGGAGCGCATCGATCAGATGCCGCCGGCGGACCGCGCCCGGGCGATGGATATGGGCGCGAAGATCACCAAGTACATCTCCTACGGATTTCCGGTGGTAGCGCTGATCGTCTTCGCCATCACTGCCGCTATCCTGATGGCGATCTTCAATTTCGGCTTTGGCGCCCAGGTGAGCTTCGGCCAATCGCTGGCCGTGGTGGTCTATGCCAGTCTTACCGGCTCGCTCAAGTCGCTGCTGACGGCAATCGCGCTTTTCGCGGGCGCCAATCCGGAGAACTTCACGTTCGAGAATCCGATCGCCAGCAACCTCGGCTTCTTCGTGGACATGAATGCGCACCCGGTGCTCTACCGCTTCGCGTCGTCGATGGACGTTTTCATGATCTGGTACGTCGTGCTGCTTGGCTTGGGCTACGCCTGCATCAGCAAGGTGAAGCGCGGGACGGCGATCGGAGTAGTAGCCGGTCTCTGGCTGGGTTGGGTGTTGATCGCGACCGCCATCAAGGCTATCTGACGACTTCGTCTCGGACGCTACATTTCAAAGCCAGGGCGGGGCTGCGGCCTCGCCCTTCGGCTTTGCACCGCGGCTGGGTCAGTCCGACTCCAGATACGCCCGTTCAGCAGCTAAAACCAGCCGAATAAGGTACTTAGCTCGTCCGTTCTGACGGCTGCGGCTATGCTTTAATAGAGTAACGAAAGCGTCACCGAAATCATGCGCCGCAGAGGTATCGGAATCCGTCGTCGCGCGCTGGCGTTCCACCGCCTCACGCGTGAACTGCTGTTGATCGCCAAGGGACTGGTGTCGACGGACCACGTGGTGCAGGCGCATATCGTGCCCATCCGGCGCTGCAATCTTTCCTGCACTTACTGCAACGAGTATGACGATTTCTCGAAGCCGGTCCCGGTCGAGGAGATGGAGCGCCGCATCGACCACCTCGGGCGCCTGGGCGTGAGCCTGGTGACGATCTCGGGCGGCGAGCCGCTGCTGCATCCCGAACTCGAGGGCGTGATCCGGCGGATAAGAAAGATCGGCGCCATCGCCGGTCTCATCACCAACGGATATCTGCTCACCGTGGAGCGCATCAAGTCGCTCAACGCCGCCGGCCTCGACCACCTGCAGATATCGATCGACAACGTGCAGCCCGACGAAGTCTCGATGAAAAGCCTGAAGGTCCTCGACAAGAAGCTGCAACTCCTGCAGGAGTACGCCGACTTCCACGTGAACATCAATTCGGTGATCGGCGCGGGCACGCGCAGTCCGGAGGACGCGCTCGTCATCGGACATCGCGCGGTGGACCTGGGATTCACCTCGACTTGCGGCATCATCCACGATGGCCACGGCCAGTTGAAGCCGCTGCGCGAGGTGGAGATGGGCGTCTACCTGCGCATGAAGGAGCTGGGCAAGGGGAGCTACGCGCAGATCAACAATTTCCAGGAGAACATCGCGCGCGGCCTGCCCAACCAGTGGCGCTGCCGCGCCGGCGCGCGTTACTTCTACATCTGCGAAGATGGCTTAGTCCACTACTGCTCGCAGCAGCGCGGCTTTCCCGGGGTCCCGATCGCGGACTACACCGTTGCGGACATCAAGCGCGAATTCGTCACCGAGAAATCCTGCGCGCCGTACTGCACGGTGAGCTGCGTCCACCAGACCAGCTACATCGATTTCTGGCGCGCGCCCCAGACCATCAAGCCGGAGCGGACGGGCGCGGCCAAGCCGCAGCCAGACCTGGTACAGATCCACTCCGATTAGCGCAGCCGCAACCAATCCCATACCTGGACCGCCAACGATCCCTCTTGAGAGAAGATTGTCATCCTTCGCGCGCGGGGTTATGCGCGCGGAGGATCTATGCATTTCGGTCTTGGGCGGGTGCCCCACCTTTTCGCGTCCGCGAAATAGGACGGGGTGCAGAATCCTAGCCGAAGAGGCTTTCCAAGTCACTCTGAGATTGCATTTTTCGTGCCTTCTCACGTGTCGTCTTATTGTTCAGGTCAATTTTCCGGTAATTGTCGCCCTGCTTCCTAACAAATAGCAGACGACCGAACTCGATGCCATGCAGATCTGCAAATTCTGCCAGACCTTTGGCCTTTGCCCAGGCGTCCGCTCGGCTGGTGTCGTGGGGCTCGATTATGTCGGCCAGGAAACCCGTACCTCTTTTTCGAAAAACGACGAAATCGGGGTAGAAGGCTTTCTTTCCTGCAAGCTCGTACGGAATGCAAAGAGCCCAGTCTCGACGAGGCAGGTTACGGAGCCATCCCAGGAAGCCTTTCTCCTCCATCGCTTCCTTCAACAATTCCTGTTCCCATCCGTTCAGCTTCTCGAAGAATTCTCCCTCTGTGTTGCTATACAGATGGTGTTTCCACGGGTCACCGACCTTTTTCTCCACAATTTCGTCAGGCAGGTCCCAATCCTGACGTACAGAATCTCCGCTCGCTTGGATAAGAGCCGCAAAGCGAGCCCGCTCGGCAGCTGGAAGTGCCTGTATAGCTGGCCTATTCTTTTCCCAAAGCCGGGTGCCCCACGTAAATGAGGGGTGCCGGTGGCCCACATGAATGTGGGTGCCCCACACAAGCCGGTTTTGCTTGTGTGGGAGGAACGGTCTCTGAGCCGCATAGAAATCTTGTCAAGCCCCTCTTCCGCCCGATTTCCCGCTAACTCGCTGAATCGCTTCACGATATAGTTTCAAGATAAATGTCCGGTTTACCCCTCCCCTTCTGTCATACTGGATATGGCAGGGTGTGCCTACACCCTGATCGACCTATCTGCTCTTTGAAAACACGACAAGCCATTGGGTAACCCAATCACGCATTGGGTAACCCAATCCGTAACGGTAACAATATACTTGACACACAAGATGAATCCCGATAGGATGGTGCTGCATCGAGATGGTATGGCAAAGAAAGAGCGAACAGCCATGAAACAGCCGCACACCCTGCAAGAAGCAATCGTTTACTTCTCCGACCCCGAACGCGCCTTCGTCTACGCCGTCAATCTGCGCTGGCCGGACAAGCACGTCACCTGTCCACGCTGCGGACACGACAAACACTATTTCATCAAGACGCGCTGCCTGTGGCTCTGCAAGGGCTGCAAGAAACAATTCACGGTCAAGGTCGGCAGCATCTTCGAGGATTCCGCCCTCGGCCTCGACAAGTGGATGACCGCCGTGTGGATGCTGGTCAACAGTAAGAACGGGGTCAGTTCTCACGAGATGGCCCGGACACTCGGCATCACGCAGAAGTCGGCATGGTTCATGCTGCAACGTATCCGGCTCGCGCTGAAGAAAGACGGCAAGGTCGGCGGTTCCGGTAACGAGGTGGAATGCGACGAGACTTTCATCGGCGGCAAGATGCGGAATATGCACCGCGACAAAAAGATTCGCTACATCCGGCGCGGCGGACACTCGGGGAACAAGACTGTAGTGTTCGGTGCGCTTGATCGTGACGCTCGCCAGATTCGCGCCCAAGTCATTCCCGACATTCGCCGGGACACTTTGCAAGCGGAAGTCCTGAACAGCATCCACCACGGCTCCAAGATTTACACCGATGCTTTCAGCGGGTACGACAAGGTCAAGGCCGACTACGTCCATGAAGTCGTGAACCATGCGGAGCGGTATGTGAGCGGTCGCGTTCACACGAACGGCCTCGAAAACTTCTGGAGCCTGTTGAAGCGTGGCCTCACTGGAACCTACGTTGCGGTCGAGCCATTCCACCTAGAGCGTTACGTTGACGAACAGGTGTTCCGCTACAACACTCGCAAAGACCTAAACGACGCTGGCCGCTTCGAGCTTGCGATGGGCCAAGTCGCAAACAAGCGGCTCACCTATGAGCAGTTGACGGGCAAGAGCGACTCGCCGCGAACGCAATAGGCAAGGCCGTGGCAAGCGGTCTAACCCGCGTCGCCGCGTTTGCGCTTCCGATCTGCCGGACGGGAAGCCTTCTTCTTCGCACCGTCGGAAGCCTGTCCAACTCGTACTGTTTTAGGGGCTTTGAACAGTGCTACCATCGTGCGCTCGAAATCCTCTTTAGCCCTCGGCCCTTCGTGGTACTCGTATCGCCGCGCCATATATGGACTACCTCACTTCGAAGTTTATCGCCTTCCTTCGCAAGCTGGATAAGGTGCTTAACGCACTACGTTCCGATCTTGGAGAGATTAAGAACCATGTTGAAACCATAGCCAAAAATAGCGAGGCCGCAAAACAAAGCCAACAGGCCGCACCAGTTCTGCGCGCCGAACTCCAAATTCCAGACACCGCAA
This sequence comes from Acidobacteriota bacterium, assembly GCA_030774055.1. NCBI lineage: Bacteria > Pseudomonadati > Acidobacteriota > Acidobacteriota bacterium. Next base: position 882 of record JALYLW010000044.1, on the reverse strand, counting down.
AAGTTCAAGAGTATCCCCAGGATACAAAGAAAATACGCCGCGAGTGGTTTGTAGCTGGCACCCATGCTGCGACTTTTATTGCCATCGTCGCCTATGCGGTTCTGACCTTCAATATGTGGAACGAGATGATTCGAAGCACCGACGCGGCAGAGCGCGCCGTAGACGAGGTGCGACACAATAGGCTGCAATCCGAAAAAGGTCTCCAGGTGACAATTAACCAGTTCCGACTCGATCAGCGCGCCTGGGTGGGTTTCAGTGGGGCCCATGTTGACGAACTCAATCCCGACAAGGAAATCATTGTCAAAGTTGATGTCAAGAATAGCGGCAGGACTCTTGCGAAGGAGTTCCGTGGATCCTCCCTCATGACCTTCGACGCTAAGTCCGTGCTCACGCACTTTCCCCCGCCGCCAAGTGGCGGGCCAGAAAGCAACGCTGTTATCTGGCCCGGCCTCGAAGTCTCTGTATTTGTTGACCAGTCTGTCGGCAGTCTCGTTGACTCTAAGCAGCACCGGTTCAAACTGACCCAGCCAGCCATAGATCGAATTAACCAACGGCAATGGTTCCTGTTCGTTTATGGGACATACACCTACCGCGATGTGTTCGGCGGCGCCCATTTCAGTACGCTCTGCGGTAGGTACTCGCCATCCAGTAAACAGTTCGAGGCTTGCCAGAACCATAACGACGCAGACTAACCCTGTCACGGCAAGCAATAGTAGGCAGGGGCCTACTTGTGTGTCAAATATATTGATGCCTCCGTAACCTGATGGTTCTAAACGGAAATGGACAAAACGGGGAGGGGGAGGGGGTGACCCGATCCCGCCCGCCACGCTCTTCGAAAATCCGGACCCAGCGAGCCATCGGGATACCCGATCGCTCATCGGG
>JALYLW010000043.1 GCA_030774055.1 Acidobacteriota bacterium | reverse complement strand
CGCCGCCGCTGACTACTACCTGCGTGGACCCGCTCGTACCCGCCAAGGGTCGTGTGGACGCGCCCGCGCTTGACACGGAAGTCTTGCCCGCGATGAGTGACTTGCCGGTGCTAGCGACAACTGCTTGCGCCGGCGTCGCCGGCACATGAGCCGACGGCCGTGTGGACGCGCTTGGGGTTGACACCGATGTCTCGCCCGCGCCTTGCCCGCGCACAACTCCGAGCACCGCTGCCACCAAGACGACCGCCGCCATGACCATTGCCGGTCGCAACCAGCCGACGCGATGAGGACGCACCGCCAGCATCGTCAAGAAGCTCGGTGCCTGACGTGCGTCTGCCCGGCGCAGCGTTTGGAACAACGACCTCAGCTCGGATTCGTTACGCTCTGGCGCGTCTGGCTTCAGCAACGACCTGCTCCTTTTCCAGCATCTCCCGCATCTTCTTCTTGCCGCGGTCGTAGTGCGTCCGCGCGGAACCAACTCCCACGCTCAGCGCCGCCGCCGCTTCCTCGATGGTCAGCTCCTGGTAAAACACCAGGTGCAGCACCTCGCGCTGGCGGCGGGGCAGCTCGCCGAGCATACGGCGGAACTGCTCGCGCAATTCCGATTCGAAGAGCGTTGCGTCCGCGCCCGGCCCACGTTGCAACGCCGCCGCAGATTCCATCGCCGCCAACCGCAGTTTGCGCCAGATCCACCGCCTGCGTTCTTCCGCCGCGGTGTGCCGCACCACGCCGAAGAACCACGTCTTGAAGCTCGATCGGCCCTCGTATTTCGCGCGGTCCTCGAGCACTTTCAAGTAGCTGCGTTGCAGCACGCTCTCCGCGCGTCCCAGATCGCCATCGGAGCAGGCAAGCGCCCACCCAAAGCTCCGTGTGCAGCGCTTCGAGTTGTGCTCGCAACTCGTCCGGGTGCATCAGGCATCCGTCCTATGAGTGAGAGAAACTAGCTGGTTATATGACCAAAGAGGGTGGGATAAGACGAAAATCTTTGCGCTCGCCGCGGCAACCGAGATTGACCATATTGCAACCGTGAACTAGCCTCGTCGTTCGCATGCGCCGCATCCTTTGTCTATCGCTCATCTTCTTCTCGCTTGCGGGCCTCGCTTCCGCCCAGGCCCCGCTCCGCCCCAAGCATGCCAAGCACGCGATGGTCGTCAGCGTCCACGAGCTGGCGTCGCAGGCTGGGGTGGACGCGCTGCGTCGCGGCGGCAACGCCGTCGACGCCGCCGTTGCCACCGGCTTCGTCCTCGCCGTCGTCCATCCGCAAGCAGGGAACATCGGCGGCGGCGGCTTCATGCTGGTGCGCTTCGCCGATGGCGAAACGCACTTCGTGGACTATCGCGAGAAAGCGCCCGCGGCCGCCACGCGCGATATGTACATCGGCGGTCCAAACTCAAAAAATGCCGGCAAGCCCGATCCGAACCTCAGCCTCGTCGGATACAAGTCCATCGCCGTCCCCGGCTCCGTCGCCGGCATGTACTTCGCGCATAATAAATGGGGGAAGCTGAAGTGGGCGAGTTTGCTGGCCCCCGCCATCCGGCTCGCGCGGGAGGGATTCCGCTTGTCGTGGGAAGACGCCGACGACCTGCGCGATCCCGAAGTCAAAGAACTCGCCGATTTCCCCACCAGCAAACGCATCTTCCTCCGCAACCCACTCCGCAACGGACGCCCCTACGAGCAAGGCGACGTGCTGCGCCAGCCCGAACTGGCGCGCACGCTCGAACGCCTCGCGCGCGATCCAATGGAGTTCTACAAAGGTCGGATGGCGCGCGAGATCGCCGCCTTCATCCAAAAGGGCGGAGGCCTCGTCACGGCTGATGATCTTGCGAAGTATGAAGTAAAGATCCGCCGCCCCGTCCGCGGCAGGTATCGCGGCTACGAGATCATCGGCGCCCCGCCGCCATCTTCGGGCGGCATCACGCTCATCGAGACGCTGAACATCCTCGAGGGCTACGACCTCGCGAGCCTCGGCAGCCGCTCAGCCGATTCCATGCACTTGACCATCGAAGCCCTGCGCCGCGCGTTCTACGATCGCGCGGATCTCCTCGGCGACTCCGACTTCGCCCAGCTTCCCGTCGCGCAACTGCTCGATAAGAAATATGCGGAAGCCTGGCGCGCCTCCATCGATCCGATGCGCGCCACCCCCAGCAACGAGCTCAAGCGGCCGCCATTCGAGGGCATGGACGTGAGCGCTCGACTTCGCCCGCCTGGCGTCAATATCCGCGAGCCCGAGCACACCACGCACTACTCCATCGTCGACGCGCACGGCAACGCAGTCGCCGTCACCACCACGCTCAACGATTCTTTCGGCTCGCGTGTCACCGTGGACAAGCTTGGTTTTTTGCTCAACGACGAGATGGACGACTTCACCTCCGCGCCCGGCGCGCCCAACACCTACGGGCTCATCCAGGGCGAGGCCAACGTCATCCAGCCGGGCAAACGCCCACTCTCGGCGATGGCGCCGACCATGGTACTCAAAGATGGCAAGCTCTTCCTGGTACTGGGAACGCCCGGCGGGCCACGCATCATCTCCACCGTCGCCAACATCCTGATGGGCGTGATCGATCACTCGCTCGACGTGCAGCAGGCCGTCACCGCGCCGCGCTTCCACCACCAGTGGACGCCGGACGAGGTCCGCATCGAGCGTTACGGCTTCTCGCCCGACACGCTCCGGCTTCTCGCCGCGCGCGGCCACAAGTTGCTCATCAAGGGTTACTGGTCCGACGGCGAATGCATCATGATCGATCCAAAGTCAGGCGAGCTGCTCGGCGCAACCGACCCGCGCGGTAACGGCCGCGCGCTGGGATACTGATCGCGGCGTTCGCCCGCTAAGCATTGACTGCTTGCACCCGCTAAGCTAGCCTCGTAAACCTGCCCACATTGATTTCGGGCCCAGCCATGATGCGAGCGATGTCGACCTACGTCTTCGTCAAGGACCGGCTGCATCCCGGTCTGCTGGATAAGCTCGTGCAAGGCGGCGCGCAGGCCGTCGAGATCTTTGCCGCTCGCGGACACTTCGACTACACCAGCAAACAGCACATCAAGGAGATCGCGAAGTGGTTCCAGGATTCTGGTGTCCCGCTGCGCTCCCTGCACTCGCCGATGTTCGCTGACGACGACTGGGGACGCTCCGGCGCGCCCGCCGTCAACGTGCTCGAGAAAGATCGCAAGACGCGCATCGCCGCGATGGACGAGATCAAGCGCGCGCTCGAAGTCGCCGAGACGCTGCCCTTCGAATACCTCGTCCAGCACATGGGCAACGCGGGCGAAGAATGGGACGAGGCGAAATTCGAAGCTGGCGTCAGCTCGATCGAGCACATCCAGGCCTTTGCCAAGGCCCTCGGCGTCACGCTGCTGGTCGAGAACATCCCCAACGAGTTCTCCACCGCGGAGAAGCTGCTCGCCTTCATCCATAACGTGCGCGACGTGTTCGTGTGTTTCGATGTGGGACACGCGCACCTTGCCGATGGCATCGAGCCCACCTTCGATCGCGTAGCGCCGCTCATCCGCTCCACCCACGTGCATGACAATCTGCACGACCGTGATTCCCACCTCTGGCCCGGCAAGGGGAACATCGATTGGCCGCTGGCCATGCGCCTGTTGCACTCGGCGCCGCAAAAGCCGCCGCTCCTCCTGGAGATCGACGGCGAAGGCCACGACGTCGTGCAAGGGATGAAAGATTCCTTCGCGCGCCTCGAGCAGATCGCCGCCGTCACCACCGCCAATCGTTAAAACCACTAGCCACGGATCTCACGGAGCCGCACGGATAGACCTTATTCTTTTGCGTTTTCTGATTTCTTTTTGTTTCTTCTGATCCGTGACATCCGTGGCCATCCGTGGCCAAAGGTTTTCGTCCGGTACTCCTGTAAAATCAAGGTTTCCCTATGGATGCTCCCGTCACCAGTATCACTCAGATCGGCCGTCACGACGGCGAGACCGTCACGCTGCGCGGGTGGCTCTACAACCTGCGCGAGAGTGGCAAACTGCTGTTTCCCATTTTTCGCGATGGCTCCGGCGTCATCCAGGGCGTGGTCGCGAAGAACGCGGTCGCGCCCGAAGTCTTCGAGACGGTGAAGAACCTCACGCTCGAGTCGAGCGTGATCGTGACCGGCAAGGTCCGCGCCGATAAGCGCGCGCCCGGCGGCTACGAGATGGACGTCGTCAACGTGGAAGTCGTCCAGAAAGTCCCGGAGAACGATCCCTTCCCCATCTCGCTCAAGGAACACGGCGTCGATTTCCTGATGGAGCATCGCCATCTCTGGGTGCGGACGCCGCGGCAGGCGGCCATCCTGCGCATCCGCGCGGAGATCGAGAACGCCGCGCGTGAATTCTTCAACGAGCGCGACTTCGTGCTCACCGATCCGCCCATCCTCACGCCGGCCGCGTGTGAAGGCACGAGCACGCTCTTCGAAGTGGACTACTTCAATCAGCAGGCCTTCCTCACCCAGAGTGGACAGCTCTACATCGAGGCCACCGCCATGGCCCTGGGCAAGGTCTATTCCTTCGGCCCGACCTTCCGCGCGGAAAAATCGAAGACCCGCCGCCACCTCACCGAGTTCTGGATGGTCGAGCCTGAGGTCGCCTTCCTCGAGCTCGACGGACTCATGGAACTGGCCGAGAACTTCATCACCTATATCGTGAAGCGCGTCCTGGAACGCCGCCGCGGCGATCTCGAGACCATCGAGCGCGACATCACCAAGCTCGAGCAGGTAGACACCCCCTTCCCACGCATCACCTACGACGAAGCGGTGAAGATGCTGCAAGAGGGCCACGCCAAGGGCGAGCTCGAGCACAAGTTCGAGTACGGTGGCGACCTGGGCTCGCCCGACGAGACTTATCTCTCCAACAAGTTCGAGCGGCCGGTGATGGTGCATCGTTATCCGGCGCAGGTGAAGGCGTTCTACATGGAGCCTGACCCGGCGCGTCCTGACCTCGCACTCTGCGTGGACGTGCTCGCCCCCGAAGGCTATGGCGAGATCATCGGCGGCTCGCAGCGCATCGGGTCGTACGAGAAACTTTCGCAACGCATCAAGGAGCACAACCTCCCTGAAGCCGCCTTCAAGTGGTACCTCGATCTGCGCAAATACGGCGGCGTGCCCCACGCCGGCTTCGGCATGGGCATCGAGCGTGCGGTGGCATGGATCTGCGGGCTGGAACACGTCCGCGAGACCATCCCGTTTGCCCGCACCCTGACCCGTATCTACCCATAAATCCCTGCATCGCGAAGAGAACCCTTCACCACTGGAGACACGGGGCCACGGTGTTTCTTGTCATTCTGAGCGAGGCGCGGGCGAATCATCCCCGCGCCGAGTCGAAGAACCCCTATGGCAACCGCACTCTTTCAGGGACGCCATTCCAAAACCACCTCCGTGGCTCCGTGCCTCCGTGGTGGGTTTTGACTTTAACCACCCTAGAATCATAATCTTACAGCCCTAGGCTGACCACCTTGATACCGCTCCCGCCCGGTTCCTCCGCCCCCGTTTAGAATAGGGGTTTCTAGAAGAACGTCTTCAGCAGTCCTCGAAACCCCCTCATGGCCACGATGCCTCCCATTCCGCCGCCCATCCCCACCATCACCCCCAAGAAGATCGTCGTGATCGGCGTCCCGCTCGACCTGGGCGCCTCGCGCCGCGGGGTGGACATGGGTCCGTCCGCCGTCCGCGTCGCCGGGCTCGAAGCGCGTCTTGAAGCTATCGGACACATCGTCGAAGACGCCGGCAACATCGCCGTCGCCATCGCGGAGCAGAAGAAGGAAGGCTCGCCGCACGCCAAGTATCTGAAAGAGATCACCGCCACGTGCACCAAGCACGCAGAACTCATCCTGAAGACGCTCGAAGCCGGCAAGACGCCGCTCGTTCTCGGCGGCGACCACTCGGTCGCGGCCGGCACGGTGGCCGGCGTAGCCGAATTCCATCGCCGCCAGAACCAGCGCATCGGACTGATCTGGATCGACGCCCACACCGACATCAACACCCCCGACACCTCGCCCAGCGGGAACGTCCATGGCATGCCGCTCGCGGCCATCATGGGACTCGGTCCGCCCGAGCTGGCGAACATCTTCGGCTTCGCGCCTAAGGTGCAGCCCGAGAACTGCGTGCTGGTCGGCGTCCGGGATATCGACGCGGTCGAAAAAGAGAACGTGCGGCGCGCCGGCGTGGAAGTCTTCACCATGCGCGATATCGATGAGCGCGGGATGCGCACCATCATCGAAGAAGCGTTGCGTATGGCGGGCCGCGGTACTGCCGGCTACCACGTCTCGCTCGACATGGACTGGATCGATCCCGAAGACGCGCCCGGCGTCGGCACGCCGGTCCGCGGCGGCGCCACCTATCGCGAGGCCCACCTCGCGATGGAGATCATCGCCGACCACGGCCGCATGACGAGCTTCGAGATCGTCGAGGTCAATCCCGTCATCGACGAGCACAATCGGACGGCCGACCTCGCCGTCGAACTCTCGCTCAGTGCCTTCGGCAAGAAAATCCTCTGATATTGGAGCGCCGGCGTCCCCGCCCGCTGGCTAGTATCCGCGCCTTCAATGAGGGGCGGCGCCAGGCGCGCGAATCGGAGAACCGGTCCTATGCCGAGAAAAAGCGGTTACGGCGACGAAATGAACGGCCGACTTGCGTCACTCAAGTGCCAGCTCTCCGCAACTGCCAATAGAACGCCGCGACGAATGAGGCAGTCACAATTAACCAGAATATTGGAGACCGCCCGAGGAAAGAGGTGGGATTCCACCCGACATTCGGACCGTGTCGAACAGCCAGAAAGACAGGGACGACAATCATCGCAAGCAAGATAGCTGCGCCTGCTGCACCGATTCCAGCGATGAGGCTCTTTGCAATTGCCATCTAGCGTGCGCAAGCCTGACCCCCTTTCCTCCCTCGGTCAAGCGCCATATCGCGGCACGATGAATCTGTATCGGTTAAGACACATCTCGATGCCGTGGTTTGGCGCGTTGCGAGTGGAGGGGGGATTCGACCTTGAATCGGCCCATCCCTGGAGGAAGTCGATCGAATCAAGCCCCTTTGACACCCCCGCCCGCTGGGTGCCCGGGCCAAAATCAGATTCGAGCCCGCTTTAGCGGGCGACACAAATCCTGTAGTCTTCCCCCGCACATGACCTGCCCAACTTGCGGACAACCCGCGCAAGCCGCGGAGCGCTTCTGCGTGAACTGCGGCGCCGACCTGACTGTGACAGGCGCGTCGGGCTCGCCCTCGATTGCGCCAACAGCAGCAGCTCCCGCCCTCGCGCCCGAAGCCACATCGCAGCCGAGCCCGCCCTCCGGCGAATTGCGCGGCGTCGGCGGATGGCTGCTGCTCTTCTGCGTCTGAATCACCATCGTCGATCCGCTTTACGGGCTGCGCCTGCTGCCCTTCCTGCGCTACCTCTCGCTCAACTGGACGCTGCCACTCTCGCTTGCGCTCATCGTCTACGGCATGGTCACCGGCATCCAGCTCTGGCGCGTGCGGCCGGGGGCGCTGACGCTGCTGCGCGTCTACTTCGCGCTGGTGCTCGCGCTCACGCTCTTCACCATCGGCCTGATGTTCTACCAGACGCTCGGGATGCACATCAGCCTCTGGTCGGTCGTCGCATGGGTGCGGACTGCGGCCTTCCTCGGCGTCTGGGTCACCTACTTCCGCGTCTCCAAGCGCGTGCGCGCGACCTACGGCAGGAACCTCTAGCTGGCACTGGCTCGCGACTGCACCTCTGATTTACACTTTTCCGCACCCTAACGACCCTCCTGTACCACCATCCTTTGGAGGTATCAATGCGCAAACCCCTGCTCTTCATCGTTACGGCAATCTTCCTTGCTTCGGTGCCTGTCGTCGTCCAGGTAAACGCCCAGATGCACCACGCCGCCGCCGCTCCGGCAAAGAAATCGGCGAATGACGTCACCCTCCAACCCGGCCTCGGTACGATGCACCATCCCGTCACCACCTCCAGCCCGGAGGCACAGAAGTACTTCGATCAGGGACTGAACCTGGTCTACGGTTTCGACCACGCCGAGGCCCTCAAATCATTCCAGCGCGCCGCCGCGCTCGATCCCAACATGGCGATGGCTTACTGGGGCATCGCTTACGCCGTCGGCCCGAACTACAACGTGCCGGTGGATTGGGAGCGTGAGCAGATCGCCTATGAAGCCATCGGCAAAGCCGAGTCTCTCGCCGCGAAGGCCACGCCGGCGGAGCGCGCGTATATCGCCGCGCTCTCCAAGCGCATCACCAACGACAAGAACGCGAACCTGCACCAGCTCGATATCGATTACTCCAACGCGATGCGCGACCTGGTGAAGGCCTATCCCGAGGACCTCGACGCTGCCACGCTCTTCGCCGAGAGCATGATGAACCTGCGTCCGTGGAAGCTGTGGCAGCCCGACGGCTCTCCCGCGCCCGGCACCGAAGAGATCGTGGCCACGCTCGAGTCCGTGCTGCGCCGCGATCCCAAACACCTCGGTGCGATGCACTTCTACATCCACGCGGTCGAGGCTTCGCAGTCCCCCGAGCGCGCGCTCGCCAGCGCCGACCATCTCGGCGCGCTCGCTCCCATCTCCGGACACATTGTCCATATGCCGGCGCACATCTACATCCGCACCGGCGATTTCGAGAGCGCCGAGATTGCGAACGAGAAGGCGGCCCGCGCCGACGAGGCATACATCGCGAGCGCGCACCTTCAGGGCATCTACCCGCTGATGTACTACAGCCACAACCTGCACTTCCTCGCCGCCGCCTACGGGGCCGCCGGCCGCTACGCCGACGCCATGCGTTCCACCCAGCGGTTGGAGCACAACGTCGCCCCGCACCTCAAAGACGTCCCCATGCTCGAGGGCTTCATGCCCACGCGCTACTTCGTGCTCGCGCGCTTCCATCGCTGGGCAGACATCATGAACCTGCCGCAGCCGCCCGCCGGCCACCATTTCCAAACCGTGATGTGGCACTACGCCCGCGGCGTCGCCCTCGCCGCTAACGGAGACGCTGCCGGCGCGCAGAAGGAACGTGCCGCGCTCGTCGCGGCCGGCAAGCCGATTCCGGCTGACATGATCGTGAGCCCGGTGGGGAACACCGCCGTGGCGGTGGTGAACGTAGCCGCCGCTGTGCTCGCGGCGCGCATCATTGAAGCCCAGGAAGCCAAGGCCGGCGGCAAGGCGGATGCCAAGGTCATCGACGCCTGGCGCAACGCCGTCACCGAATACGACAAGGTGGCCTACGCCGAGCCGCCCGACTGGTACTATTCCGTGCGCGAGTCGCTGGGCGCCGCGCTGTTGCGTGCCAAGCAATATAAGGAAGCCGAGCAGGTATTTCGCGACGACCTGGTGCGCAACCGCCGCAGCGGCCGTTCGCTCTACGGCCTGGCGCTGGCGCTCAAGGGCGAGGGCCGCGACTACGATTCCGGATTCGTTATGACAGAATACAAAACCGCCTGGAGCAAGGCAGAGAAGCCGCTGGCCGAAGGTGACCTCTGATCCTCGAGGCGGTCTAAGGGTGGTGGATATCTTTGTCTCGTAGTCTTCATTACCTTTAGCAGGAATTGCAGATTTTAGATTGCAGATTGCAGAATCGCCCGAACGCGGCCTACAACTATCCTGCAATCATCAATCTGAAATCTGAAATCTGAAATCTGCAATCTGACATCAAGGAGCCATACATGCGTCGCACGCCGTGGGTTGTGAGCGTCCTGTTCCTGTCCGTGTTGGGAATGGCCCAGACCGCCGAAGAGTTGGTGGCGAAGAACCTGGCCGCGAAGGGTGGAGAAGAGAAGATCAAGGCCATCAAGACGTTGCGCCAGGCCGGGCGCTATCAGGAAGGTGATGGCTTCACCGCGCAGGTCAGCCTGGAAGCGAAGGCGCCGAACCAGCTGCGGCAGTCATTCTCGCTCCAGGGCATGACCCAGGTGCAGGCTTACGACGGCGCCACCGGCTGGCAGATCAATCCTTTCCAAGGCCGTCGCGACGCCGAGATGCTTGGTGAAGACGACATGCGCGACATCACGGAAGACGCCGACTTCTACGGGCCGCTGGTCGACGCCAAAGCCAAGGGCGAGACCATCGAGTATCTGGGCCATGCCACCGTCGATGGCGACGACGCCTACAAGCTCAAGGTCACGCTCAAGAATGGCGACGTCTATTACTACTACCTCGATCCCGATACCTTCCTCGAATTCCGCACCGAGCGCCAGCAGTTCGTTCGCGGCAGCGTGCGCGAGACGGTCACCGAGTTCGGTTCTTACAAGCAAGTGAGCGGTGTCTACATGCCGTTCGTGATCACCAGCGGACGCCGCCGGGATCTTGCCAACGCGGCCACCGTCACCATCGCCACCATGGAAGCGAACGTCCCGCTCGAGGACCACATGTTCAAGATGCCGGCCACGCCGGCCACCCCACCCGCGCTTGGTCCGCAGGCGGGCACCGATCCCAAGACGCAGAAACCGAAGCCTCCAAAGGAAGTCAAGCCGGCCAGCACGAAGCCGCCGCAGCAGTAGCGCTACCGGTCCGCTTGGGCTCTCGCTCCATCACATCTTGAAAGGAACATGACGATGACTCGGAATCGCAAAGGCTTTGCAGCAACGGTGGCGATGTTCGCGATGTTCGCGATGTTCGCGATGGTAGCGATGCCGCTCGGCGCGTGGGCGCAGGAAAATGCCAGCGCAACGCCGGCGCCGGTGAAGTATGACGCCGCGACCATCTCCGGCCTGTCGGCGCGCAACATCGGCTCCGCCATGATGAGCGGCCGCATCGCCGCGCTCAGCGCCGTCGACGAAAAAGGACGCATCACCGTCTACATCGGCGCGGCCTCGGGCGGCGTTTGGAAGTCGGTGGATGGCGGCTCGAGCTTCCGCCCTGTCTTTGATGACCAGAGCGTGCAGTCCATCGGCGCCATCGCCATCGATCCCGCAAACCACAAGACCATCTACGTGGGCACCGGCGAGCCCTGGACGCGCAACAGCGTCTCCATCGGTGACGGTATCTACAAATCCACCGACGGCGGCGAGAACTGGACCAACATCGGGCTGAAAGACAGCGAGCGCATCGCCAAGATCATCGTAGATCCAAAAGATTCGAACACCGTCTTCGCCTGCGCCGTCGGCGCGTTGTGGAGCGATAGCGACGCGCGTGGCGTCTACAAATCCACCGACGCCGGCAAGAACTGGCGCAAGGTGCTGGCCGGCGCGAATGCCTCGACCGGCTGCGGCATGATCACCTCCACGCCCAACCAGCCCGGCACGCTCTACGCCGGCATGTGGGACTTCCGCCGCCAGGCTTGGACCTTCCGCTCCGGCGGCCCGGGCAGCGGTCTTTTCAAGTCCACCGACAATGGCGAGCATTGGACCGAGATCATCGGCGGCGGCATGCCCGAGAAACCTTACGGACGCATCGCCATCACCATGGCGCCCGGCAAGCCGAACACGGTCTACGCCATGATCGAGTCGAAGAAGAGCTCACTCTATCGCTCCGACGATGGTGGCAAGACCTGGACCAAGGGTGATGCATCGAGCTACATGGTCTGGCGCCCGTTCTACTTCGCCAACCTCATCGTGGATCCCGTCAACGAGAACAAAGTATTCAAGGTGGATGGCCCGCTCCTGCTCTCCACCGACGGCGGCAAGAGCTTTGGCGCGGTCTCGCGCCAGGCGCACGGCGATTTCCACGATGTCTGGATCGATCCCACCAATACCAACCTCATCTTCACCGGTGACGATGGCGGCTTGTGGCGCTCGCTCGATGGCGGCAACCGCTGGGAGCACATGGTCAACCTGCCACTCTCGCAGTTCTACCACGTGAGCGTGGACAACGCCGATCCCTACCACGTCTACGGCGGCTTGCAGGACAACAGCTCGTGGGTCGGCGATTCGTCGTACCCCGGCGGCATCACCAACTCGCGCTGGGAGAATCTCTACGGCGGCGACGGCTTCTGGATGTGGGAAGACCCCTCCGACCCGGACTACATCTATGCCGAGTCACAAGGCGGCGAGATCGGCCGCGTCAATCGCCACACACTCGAAGCGCGCTTCATCAAGCCGTATCCCAACTACGGGGAGAAGAAGCTGCGCTGCAACTGGAACACGCCCATCATGGTCAGCCCGAACGGCAAGAACACGCTGTATTACGGCTGCCAGTTCCTCTTCCGCTCCACCGACCACGGTCATTCGTGGCAGCGCATCTCGCCCGATCTCTCCACCAACAATCCTGAAAAGCAGAAACAGGAAGAGTCCGGCGGCGTCACCGTGGATAACTCCGCCGCCGAGATGAACACCACCGTCTACTCCATCTCCGAATCGCCCAAAGACGCGCAGGTCATCTGGGTCGGCACCGACGATGGCAACGTGCAAGTCACGCGCGACGGCGGCAAGAGCTGGACCAACGTCACCGCCAACGTGCAGGGCGTGAACACGAAGACGCCTATCACTTCCTGGGTCGAGGCCAGTCCCTTCGATGACGGAACCGCCTTCGCCACCTTCGATGGCCACATGCAAGGCGACATGAACCCCTACGCGGCGAAGACCACTGACAGCGGTAAGTCGTGGCAGTTGTTCGACCTTGCCGGCAGTGGCGTTCGCGGATACGCGCACGTCATCAAGCAGGATACGAAAGCCGCCAACCTGCTCTTCCTCGGTACTGAGTTCGGATTGTGGGTCTCCATCGATGGCGGCGCGCACTGGGCGCAGTACAAAGGCTCGAACTTCCCCGCGGTCGCGGTGCGCGATCTGGTGGTGCACCCGCGGACTTCCGACCTCGTCCTCGGAACTCACGGGCGCGGCATCTGGATCATCGACAACATCTCGCCCTGGCGCGCGCTCACCCCTGAGACCATGCAGAAACAGGCGGAGTTCTTGCCCGGCCAGCCCGTCATCCAGTACGTCAACGCGAACGGCGGATGGCCCGAGGGCGCCAACTCCTTCGAGGGTCCAGGACGCTCTGAAGCCGCCGGAATCCCGTTCTATCAGCGCAGCCGCCACATCTTCGGCGACCTGAAGATCGAGATCCTCGATGCCCAGGGCAAGCTGGTGGATACCGTTTCGCCGAGCAAGCGTCGCGGCGTCAACCGCGCGAAGTGGTCGATGCGGCTCAAACCTCCCACCGTCCCGCCGGCAGCGAGCGCGATGTTCGGCGCCAGCGTGGGACCGCGCGTCCTTCCCGGCACCTACACCGTCCGCATGACCAAGGGCGACCAGACTTACACCACCACGCTCGAGGCTGTGCTTGATCCGCGCGCGAAGTACACCGTCGAAGACCGCAAGGTGCAGTTCGCACTCGTCAACCGGCTCAGCGGCATGCTGAATCACATGTCCTGGGCGGTGGCCGCCATCGTCAGCGTGCGCGACCAGGCGCAGCAGGCGGCGTCCAAGCTCGGGAATAATGACCCGCTGCGCAGGCAGCTTATGGCCTTGGCCGCTTCCGAAGACGTCATCCGCGGCAAGCTCGTCGCCACCAAGGAAGGCGGCGCCATCACCGGTGAGGAACGCTTGCGCGAGTACCTCGGCGGACTCTACGGCGATGTGAACCAGTACGACGGACGTCCCACCGACTCGCAGGTAGCGCGCACCGAAGCGCTCCAGCGCGAGCTCGACGACGTGGTCAAGCAGTTCAACGACACCACCAACAAGCAGCTCGGCGCGGTGAACAAAGGCCTCGCCGGGAAGAACCTGCCGCCCATCAAGATCCTCTCCGAGCCAGACTGGCAGGCGCAGGAAAGTTCGGGCGGCGGTGGCGGCTCGGGCATGCAGTCCCGTCATTCCGCGCACTCCGCGAACGATGGATCCGCGACCGAAGGCCAAGACGACGCCCGCTTCGACCGCGACTGACCTTTTCGCGTAACTGGATCGGCGGAGCTTCGGCTCCGCCGATTCTTTTGCTGCCGGCTTATCGGTGGAAGAGCGGGGCTCGGTAGACCCCCAGCTTCAGTTGGGGGCGCGAAGCGCCCCGCGTAAAGAAACGAAAAGGATCCATTCCCTTCTGTCGCAGGTTCGCGCGCAGGCGGAGCCGGAGCGCCTGTTCTGAATCCAGAACACCGCACAATTTCTTGTGCTCAGTGTCGCTCGGCGTGGTTCAATCTCAACCGCTTACACACGGAATGGAGAACCTTAGACGGAGTTTCCATGGGAAAACAACTGCCAACCATCTGGAAGATCGATGCCCACACCGTCAAGAAGCACGAGATTCTGCGCCGTTATTGGGAGGCGTGGCTCCCGATTATGGGAACTTGGAACGGGAGAATCCTCTTCATCGATGGATTTGCGGGTCCGGGCAGGTATGAGGGGGGAGAAGACGGCTCTCCCGTCGTGGTACTGAAGGCCGCGATACAGCACCGTTACAAGGTCAAGGCGGAGGTCCTTTTCCTTTTCATTGAAAAAGACAAGGATCGCTGCGAGCATCTGCGCCAGGTACTGAAGGAGATGAAACCGAGCCTTCCCGGGAACTTCAAGTACGACTGCATCGAAGGATCCTTCGATGAAGAGATTACGAAAAACCTCACGGAGCTTGCACAGAACAAGAAGAAGTTAGCCCCCGCGTTGGTCTTTGTTGATCCATTCGGGTTTTCGCACACGCCATACGAAACCATCGCCAAGCTACTTCAGAACCCAAGATGTGACGTGTTAATCAACTTCATGTTCGAGGAGATCAACAGGTTCTTGGCTCTTCCCGAACAGCCGAGGAACTATGACAAGCTCTTTGGAACCGACGAATGGCGAAAAGCACTCGCAATGCCTCCGGGTGATCGAAGGAAATTTCTCCACGACCTTTATCTGGCACAACTCCGCAAGGTCGCTAAGTACGTTCGTTCATTCGAGATGGTCAATAAGGGAAATGCGACGGACTACTTCTTGTTCTTTGCGTCGAATAGCCTTCGTGGGCTTGAAAAGATGAAGGAAGCCATGTGGAGAGCGGATAGCACGGGCGAATACAGTTTCTCCGACTACACCGACGCTCGCGGTCTTCAGAGTCTGTTTGCGGACAATCCCGACTTCAATCAGCTCAGGGACTTGATCGTCGGTAGGTTTCGAGAACAGCAAGCGACGATTGAGCAGATACACGAATTTGTCGTCGCAGAGACTCTGTTCCTTGGCACTCACTACAAAACCAAGATACTCAAACCGCTGGAGGCCGAAGGCAAGCTTCAGGTGGTAAGTGCGCCTCCGAAACGCAAGCGAGGAACCTTCCCCACAGGTACCACAGTTCGGTTCCTGTAGGTTCGCGCGAGAGAGGGCAGTCGTCCAACGAGAAGACTATCCGTGAACGACTTGCCGTCCAGACTTAGTAGCGAGTAAACCGCTCCCGAGCGCTGGAAGTTCGTCATACGTTCTGCCATCCAGCAGGCGTCCATTCTTTGCCTTCTGAACCCCACCCCACTGCTTGAAGAAGAATGGGACGCCCGCATCGACGCATTGGTCACGAAGGGACAGCACCCAGCTCCGCTGAATGGGCCGAGCGCCGGGGCCGCTCTCGCCGCCGACGATGACCCAGGAAATGCCGGTCAGATCTATGCGCCCAAGATCTTCAAGGAGAGGCTCAATTGATAGGAACCTCACCTTTGCCGGGCTCTCTTGCAGGTCCTTGATTCGCGGCATGCCATGTTTCTTGTTTTCCACACTCACGCCCCACCAGATGTTATCTGCCTGAGCGAATACTAGGTTACGGGTCAGGAACCCCCGCATTCGGTTGGAGCGCTTTGTCAGAACCTGGTAGGTGTGCCATGCCGCACGAGTCATCACCCACGAAACTTTCCAGGTGTATTCATCTGGTACGGCGTCCTGGAAGAGATCGCTCATTGAATTAACAAAGATCATCCTCGGAGCTCGCCACCGAAAGGGCTCAAAGAGTTTGTCCGGCACCAATCGTGGAGTAAAGCCCTCGGCGTAAGGGTGACCCTTTACGCCTCGAAACCGCTCCGCAAACGTTTCGGCATAGCAGTGGGTACATCCGGGACTGATTTTCTTACAACCCCTTACAGGGTTCCACGTCGCGTCTGTCCACTCGATTTTGCTGTGGTCTGCCACTTTTGTCGTGCTAACCATAGCACGACAGCGTAGCGAATAAAAGACGAAAATAACTCTTGACATCCCTCCCCCTCCTGCGCTATTGATGGAAATACACCCCATGTATGTATATCAATAAGCAATACAGTGGAACCGCGAACGCAACCGAGATTCGAACCGAGATCGACCGAGATTTCGGAGCCTAACTCGCTGATTCCATTACACCACCCCGCAGGAGGGGGCTCCCGATATGCCAGACACCCGTTCAGAGACGCACGCCGCTGCCAGCCGCAGCCGCCAGCACATCCCGCTCGCTCACCGCGCCCCGCGCTGCTGCCACATCAAGTCCAACGGACTCCGCTGCGGCTCCCCCGCCCTCCGCGGCAACGTCCTCTGCTACTTCCACGATAAGTGGCTCAACTGCGCTGCCGACGACGTCCTGCCTCCGCTCGAGGACGGCAACGGCGTCCAGTTCGCCCTCATGTACATCGTCGGACGTCTCCGCAAAGAGGCCTTTCGCGACGGCCAGGCCAACATCCCCGCCATCAAGCAGATGCTCTACGCCCTCCAGACCGCCAGCCACAACCTCCGCCACGTCAACTTCGATCCCCAACTCAAATCCTCCACCACCGACCCCTTCGCACAAGACGACGCCGCTGACGCCCTTTCTCGTGTCGACGCGGCCGACTCGCCCGCCAGGAAGCCCGTGGCCTCATCTCACCACGCGGAATCGGAGGCCCACGGAGATTGACCCTCTGCGCCCTCTGCACATCTTCGCGCTCTCTGCGTTTCAAGCTTTTCCGGCCCGTGTCCCCGTGCCTCTGGGGTGGGTTTTGATCCTTCCAATCCGCGTTCATCTGCGGCGAAGTCATCTCCGTGGTAAAAAGGGTTTGTGAAGAAGCTCAGAGTAGGTGTCTTATTCGGCGGACGTTCCGGAGAGCACGAGGTCTCGCTGCTCTCCGCCGCTTCCGTGATGAAGGCGATGGACCGCGAGAAGTTCGAGGTCGTCCCCATCGGCATCGCCAAAGACGGCCGCTGGCTCACCTCGCAAGGCGCGGAAGCCTTACTGAAGGGCGAGCCGCCGTCATTGCCCACCACGCTGCGCGCCGGCGATCCCGGCAAGACGATCCCCGCCGCCGTGCTTGCCCGTGGCAACGAGATCATCGTGCCGCCGGTGCCGACGGCGAGCGATTCGCAGAGGCTGAGGGCGTTTCAGAGTCAGGGTGGCGAGCGTGGGCAAGATGCCCGCGCTGCAGCCGGCGAGACGCCGGCGCTACAAGCCATCGAAGTGGACGTCATCTTTCCCGTGCTGCATGGGACGTTCGGTGAAGACGGCACCGTGCAAGGCTTGCTCGAGCTTGCCGACATCGCATACGTCGGCGCCGGCGTCCTCGGTTCCGCCTGCGGCATGGACAAAGACGTGATGAAGAAGCTCTTCGTCCAAGCTGGCTTGCCCATCGTGAAGCACCTCACCATCCTGCGCGGTGAATGGGAGCGCGACCCGAAGGACGTGACTAAGAAGATCGAGAAGGCGCTGCGGTATCCGCTCTTCGTGAAGCCGGCGAACCTCGGTTCGTCGGTCGGGATATCCAAAGTCCGCCAGCGCAAGGAACTGAAAGACGCCATGGAGCTCGCTGCCGGCTACGACCGCAAGATCATCGTGGAGCAGGGCGTTGGCGGGGTCGGCGGGAAGAATGGGGTTACGAATAAAGCCCGCGAGATCGAGGTCTCCGTCTTGGGCAACGACGCGCCCGAAGCCTCCGTAGCCGGCGAGATCGTTCCCGGCGCCGAGTTCTATGACTATGCGGCGAAGTATCTCGACGAAGGTTCGCAGCTCGTCATTCCCGCCAAACTCTCGGCGGCAAAGATGAAGGAAGTACGGCAGCTCGCGGTGCGCGCCTTCCAGGCCGTCGATTGTCTCGGGCTCGCGCGCGTGGATTTCCTGATGGAGGCTGGTTCCGAAAAAAAGCCGGGGAAGATCTATGTCAACGAGATCAACACCATGCCCGGATTCACCTCCATCAGCATGTATCCCAAGTTGTGGGAGGCGAGCGGCCTGCCGTATACCAAGCTTATCGATCGGCTGATCCAGCTCGCGCTCGATCGCCACGCCGACAAG
This sequence comes from Acidobacteriota bacterium, assembly GCA_030774055.1. Lineage (NCBI taxonomy): Bacteria > Pseudomonadati > Acidobacteriota > Acidobacteriota bacterium. The sequence continues at coordinate 9,394 of JALYLW010000043.1, read as the reverse complement.
AAGAAGAATCTGTACTCAAGATGAAACGATAAGAGATGAAGCGCATCTTCAGATTGTTCGTGCTCGCGCTCGTGCTCGTCATGGTCGGCATGCTCAGCATGCTCACCGCGATGCGCCTCGCCATCCATCGCAGTGAGACGGTGGTCCCCAAGCTGGTCGGACTAGGTCCCGACGAAGCCGAGCGACTGGCGAATGCGAATGGCCTCATCCTGCAGATGGAGAGCCGCTTTTATTCGAGCGCGGTCCCGGAAGGAAAGATCGTGACGCAGGTTCCTGCGGCCGGCACGCACGTGCGCCGGGGATGGAAGGTGCGCGTCGCCGAGAGCCTGGGGCCGCAGCGTGCGACCATCCCCAACGTGGTCGGGCAGAGCCGCCGCGCCGCCGAGATGAACATCGCGCGCCGCGCGTTGGAGCTGGGCACCGCGGCCATCGTGCACGTCCCCGATTCGCCGCCCGACCAGGTCGTGGCGCAGAGCCCGATGGCGTATGCCAGCGCCACCTCGCCCAAAGTGAACCTGCTGATCAACGCGCCCGCGAACGAGCAGGAGTTCATCATGCCCGACTTCACCAGCCGGCAACTCGCCGACGTCTTCGACGCCGCCGACGCCGTGGGCATGAAGATCGTGAGCGTGCCGGTGGACGCGCCCGGCACGCCGCCCTCCGCCGTCGTCCGGCAATCGCCCGCGCCGGGGACGCGCGTGGCTTCCGGCGCGACCATCCATGTGGAAGTAGCAAAATGACCGGTGGTAAGTCTAAGACTTGCGCCGCAGCGCCGCCGCAAAGAACCCGTCACAGGGATGCACGCCTGGCAAGGTGCGCAGAAACTTTCCCGCCAGCAGGGAATCGATTTCGCCGTTATTCTCCGCCAGCTCGCCTTCCTTCGCCAGCGCGGCGAGTTCGTCGCGCGCATCAAGCAGCTCCACATCTTTGCGCGCGCGCAGCACCTCCTCGACCACGTCTTCATTCTCTTCGCGCTCGAGCGAGCAGGTGGAGTAGAGCAACCTTCCGCCGGGCTTCAACTGGTCGAGCGCGGCGTTGAGCAGTCCGACTTGGAGGGCGTGGAACTCGACGAGCTTTTCCGGCTTCAGCCGCCACTTGATCTCCGGATTGCGCGCCAGCGTCCCCGTGCCGGAGCAGGGCACGTCGGCGAGCACGCGGTCGAATCCGCCACGCGTCTGCAACTTCGTCGCATCCGCGGTGAGCACCTCCACGTTCGCCGCCCGGACGCGCTGCCGTGTGAGTTCGGCGCGCTGCGGATGGATCTCGATTGCCACGATGGTTGCTTCCCGATTGCGCGCCGCGATCACCGTCGTCTTGCCTCCCGGTGCGGCGCAGCAATCGAGCACGCGGCCGCCAGGCTGTACCCGCCCCACCAGCAGAGCGACCAGCTGCGAGGCTTCGTCCTGGATCTGCACTCGGCCTTCCTTGAACGCGCGCGTCTGGGTTATCGGCGGACCAGCCACGCTCACCACGCGGCGCGCGCCGGCAAGCAGTCTTCCGGGCGCCAGTGCCACGCCCTCGCGTTCAAGTTCGGCGACGAGCGCCGGATCGGCCACGCGGATGGCTGCCGGAGAGTGTTGCTGGTCGTACGCGCAGATCGCGCGCGCGCGTGCCTCGCCGAACCGCGCACTCCAGCGCGCGACCAGCCACGCGGGATGCGCTTGCTCAGGATCGAACGCCGCGACTCCCAGTGCTGGACCGGCCAGTGCCTTGCGCAGCACCGCGTTCGCAAACCCGGCCGCCGAGCGCTTGCGCGCGCGCTTCACCAGCTCCACGCCGTCGTTGACGATGGCGTGCTCCGGCACGCGCCCAAGGGCCGCCCGCTGATAGAGGGCCATGCGTAGCGCGATGCGCACCTCTGCGTCCAGCTTGGCCGGCGTTTTGTCGCTGGCGCGCTCGAGGATCGCATCGAGCACCGGCTGCCAGCGCAGCGTGCCCATCACGATCTCGGTGGCGAGTCCGCGGTCCTGCGGTGACAGCTTGCCCACAAGCGTAGAGTGCAGCAGCTCCGTGGCGTATGCGTCCTCGGTCTCGACGCGCAGCAGGATGTCGAAGGCAGCGGTGCGTGCGGGGGAGATGGCCATATCAGCCGCCGAAACGTTCGCCCGGTTGCGTAGATCGCTCGAGGGGTTGCGCGAGACGGTATCCGTTGATGAAGTCGGCGGCCGTCATCTTCCTTTTTGCTTCCGGTTGCAGCTCGAGCACTTCGAGCGCGCTCGCGCCGCCGCATCCAACGACCAACTTGCCGCCGGCTGCGCTCAGCTCGCCCGGCTGCAGCGTGCTCGACTCGTGCATGGGCCGCGCGTCGGTGAGCTGCAGGCTTTTTCCGCGAAATGAGGTGTAGGCGCCCGGCCAGGGCTGGAATCCGCGCAGCCGGTTCCAGGTCTCGATCGCGGTTCGCTGCCAGTCAATGAGCCCATCGTTCTTTGTAAGGATCGGGGCCTGCGATGACTGCGCGTCGTTCTGCGGCGTGGCAACGAGCGTTCCGGCATCGAGCCGCTGCAGCGTCTCGATGAGCAGCGCCGCGCCGAGTTCGGCGAGTCGCGGGCCGAAGGTCACCGCGGTGTCCGACGCGCGGATCGGCGTTGCCGCCTGGAGCAGGATGTCGCCGGTATCGAGCCCGGCGTCGATGCGCATCGTGGTCACGCCGGTGGTGGTCTCGCCGTTGGCGATCGCCCACTGGATCGGCGCGGCGCCGCGATACTTCGGCAGCAGCGACGCGTGCACGTTCAGGTTGCCGAGCGGCGGCAGGTCGATCATCCACTGCGGGATGATGCGGCCGTAGCCCACCACGATGATGGCGCGCGGTGCGAGCGCTTCGAGCTGCGCGCGAAACTCGGCGTTGTGCTTGATCTTTTCCGGCTGGGTGATGGCCAGGCCGAGCTTTTCCGCCGCCTGCTTCACCGGCGGCGCGGCCAGTTCGCCGCCGCGTCCCTTGGGACGGTCCGGCTGCGTGACGACCAGCGGCACCTCGTGCCCCGCGCGCAGCAGGTGCTTGAGCGTGGGAACGGCGAATTGCGGTGTGCCGCAGAAAATCAGTTTCATGTTTCCAGTTTCCGGTTTCCAGTGTCGCCTGTAGAGCGCCTCGTGCCAACTGGAAACGGAAAACTGGAAACCGGAAACGGTCTGCTACGGATAGACCCACTCGCCGGCTTTCATCAGTTTCTTGATCTTGCGCTTCATCAGGTCGCGCTTCAACGCCGAGATGTGCCGGATGTACAGCTTGCCGTCGAGATGATCGATCTCGTGCATGAGGGCGCGCGCCAGCAGGTCTTCGCCGCTGTGCTCATGCCACTTGCCGTGGACGTCTTGCGCGCGCACGGTCACGCGCTTGGGCCGGGCGACCGTCTCCCGGAATTCGGGCAACGAGAGGCAGCCTTCGTTGCCTGATTGCTTCCCCTCGGTCTTCACGATCGCGGGATTCACCAGCACCAGCTTCGCCGCGGGGTCATCCTTGAAAGTGACGTCGATCACCGCAACGCGCTGTGCCACGCCGATCTGCGGCGCTGCCAACCCTACGCCGTGGGCTTGATACATGGACGCGAACATATCGTCGACCAGCTTCTTCAACTCGTCATCGAACTTGGTCACCGCCGCCGCCGGCGTCTCCAGCACCGGGTCGCCATACAGCACTATGGGATGGACTTTCGCCTTGGTCATCTTTTGTCTTTTAGCGGGCGCGCTGTGCGCAAAACCCCGTATCCGCTAAGCACAGCTCATCGCGCCTTGGAGCAAGCGACTCGACGCGCAAAGCCGGTCTCGCCGCCTAGTACCGCTTCAACTGCTGCAAATATCCCTCGAAGTTCCGCTTCGTCTCGCCGATAGAATCGCCGCCGAACTTTTCCAGCGCGGCGCGCGCCAGCGTGAGCGCGACCATCGCCTCGCCGGCCACGCCAGCCGCCGGGACCACACAGACGTCGGAGCGCTCGTAGGCAGCCTTCACCGGCTCGCGCGTCGCGAAGTCCACCGACTCCAGCGGACGCCGCAGCGTAGAGATGGGCTTCAGGTAGCCGCGGATGAGCACGTCTTCGCCGTTACTCACGCCGCCCTCGATGCCGCCGGCGTGGTTGGAGCTGCGCGCGAAACCAGTGAAGCCGGCGCGCTGCTTCTCATAGCGGATACCGTCGTGCACGGTCGAGCCGGCCGAGACCGCGGCCGTCACGCCGGAGCCGATCTCCACCGCCTTCACCGCTTGCAGCGACATTACCGCTGCGGCAAGCTGCGTATCGAGCCGCTCATCCCACTGCGCATACGTGCCCAAACCGGGCGGAACGTTATGCGCTACCACTTCGAACACGCCGCCCACGGTGTCGCCGGTCTTGAGCACCGCGTCCACCTCGGCCTTCATTCGCTGCTCACTCTCCGGATCGGCGCAGTTCAGCAGGATGTCATCCTTCTTGGCCAGTTCGACTAGCTGTTGCCATGGGACGTCGGCGTTGGTGATGAGCGCGCCGCCCACGGAGAGCACGTGGCTCAGCACTTCGATGCCCAGCTCGCGCAGAAATAATTTTGCCAGCGCGCCCACGGCAGTGCGCGCCGCCGACTCGCGCGCCGAAGCTCGCTCGAGCACGTAGCGCGCGTCGGGAAAGTCGTACTTCAGCGCGCCCGCCAGGTCGGCGTGTCCCGGACGCGGCGACTTCACCGCCTTATGCTTTGCCTGGTCGCCGGTATCGACCGGCAACACTTCCTGCCAATTCTTCCAATCCTTGTTTTCCAGCAGGATGGCGATCGGCGACCCGATGGTCTTGCCATGGCGCACGCCCGAGAGGATGTGCGCGCGGTCGCTCTCGATCTTCATCCGGCCGCCGCGGCCGTAGCCCTGCTGCCGCCGCCACAACTGGCGGTCGACGAACGCCTGGTCGAGGGGAATGCCTGCCGGCAAGCCGCTGATGGTGCCGACCAGAGCTTCGCCGTGCGACTCTCCCGCAGTAAAAAAACGCAGCATATTTTCGCAACCAAGGGATCGGAAGCAAGGAATCGGAACTAATGAATCGACGATTGTAACTGAAGCGCGTTCGCGACCGGCTCTGCCCCGCTACGGGGGTGCAAGAATGTGGGTGCAGAATGTGGGTGCAGAATGTGGGTGCAGAATGCGAGAGCAGCTGCGCTCCATCCGACTCCCGGCGCTCGCAGCGCCGCCGCGCGCGGCGCTCTTTTCCGGCACTTCTTAGCACGATTCTTCTAAGGTTATAAAAAAGTAACTGCGGTGTAGACCTTAGAGGCTAAAAGTGGCAAAATAAACCTTAAGAGTTCGAGTGTTCTTCGTTACTAAGTAGTAGAGACCGCCGCCACTAAGTCCTTCGCATCAAACGCCTCGGGCCGAATAAGGGTGCCCCAAGTGTCTATACCGGCCGTCCTTCCGCTGAAAGCAAGCCTGTGCGAGGCCATCGTAGGCGTGGCGCGCGCGCTGGAATCATATTTCCCCGACATCACGGTGAAATGGCGGCAGCGCGTGGCCTCCGAATCCGGCGACGACGGCCGCGTCCTGATGGCGCTCGAGCGCCTGAACCTGGCCACCGGATGCTCCTACTTCTGCCACGCCGATTTTGAAGGTTTCTTCGAGAACCTGCACTACTTCGGCATCCGGCTGGCAAAGCTCGGCGTGGACACCCGCGTGATCGCGCGCTCGCTCGAGTTGTATTCCGAGGGTTGCGAGCCCTACCTGCGCAGCTTGTTCGGCGACCGCCGCCAGGAAGCCGCGAGCACCATCGAGATGCTCGCCGCCGCCACCTTCACCGCCGTTTCCGGCGCATATTTCGACGCCAAGACGATGGAATCGAGCGCGCTGCTCAGCATCCTCGACGCCGAGCTTTCCGCCGACGGCGTTTCTTCGTTGCTCGAGCGCGTGCTCAAGATCACGGCCGCCACTTTCGGGGCGAACCTGGGCGCCATCGTGTTGCTCGATCCCGACGGCGAGACGCTGCGCGTGCGTGCCGCGACCGGCGTTCCCGACGACGTGGACGACATGGCCGTCCCCCTCGGCAAAGGCGTAGCCGGACGTGTGGTCGAGACGGGCGAGCCCATCCTGGTCTTCGATACCTCGGCGGACGCGAACATCCTGCTCGAGAACGTGCGCAGCCTGGCCAAAACGTTTTGGGGCGTGCCACTGCGGCTCGATTCCGTCACCTTGGGTGCGCTCGTCATCGGCTTCGACAAACCTTACGAATGGCTGCCGACCGAGCGTGCGCTCATGCGCGCCATCGCCGAGCGCTCTTCGCTGGCGCTCGACCGCGCCCGCATCAATGACGCGCTGCGTGAGCGCGAAGGCCGCATCGCTGAGCTCAGCGCCCATTTGCTGCAGGTGCAGGAAGAGGAGCGCAAGCGCATCAGCCGCGAATTGCACGATGAGACCGGGCAGGGGCTCATGGTCATCCGCCTCTATCTCGGCATGCTCGAGGCCGCGACCACCGGACGCACTCCGCGCACCAAGATCCGCGAGACGCTGGCCGTCGTGGACCGCACCATCGAAGGTATCCGCCGCATCATCGCCAAGCTTTCGCCTCTGGTTTTGCAGGAGCTGGGCCTGACCGCGGCCATCCGCAAGGAGGCCAAAGACCTCGCCCGCAATACTGGGGTGAAGGCGCGCGTGGTCATCCCCGATAGCGTCGGCCGGCTGTTTCCCGAGGTCGAGGCTGCCATCTACCGCGTGGTGCAGGAAGCGTTGCACAACGTGGCCAAACACGCCCAGGCCAAGAACGTGAATATCCAGATCTGTCGGGACGCTGGGGTTGTCCGGGTGGTGGTCGAAGATGACGGGGTCGGATTCTCGGGAAGAAGCAGCAGTTCCCGTGGCCACTCCTTCGGCCTGGCAGGAATCAAAGAACGTATCGGCTCGCTGGGCGGGACCGTGCGAGTGCAGTCGGGCAAGGGCAAAGGCACCCGGCTGGAAGTCACGGTACCGGTCACGGAAGTCGTGGCCGGAACCGGCATGGCGCAAGGTGCGTCCGCCGCCATTCACTGACAGTGGGCAACACGGGAAAGGGAAGCGTAGCGATGCCAAAGATCAAGTGTCTGCTGGTGGATGACCACACGTTGTTCCGTCAAGGTGTGCGCCGGCTGCTCGAGGGTGAGAGTGACTTCGAGGTCGTGGGTGAAGCCGCGGATGGCGGCGAAGCCGTCGAAAAGGCCCAGGAGCTCAAGCCGGATATCGTCCTTATGGACATCGGCATGCCCGGCCTGTCGTCATTCGAGGCCGCACGCCACATCCGCAAGAACCGTCCCGAGACCAAGGTGCTCTTCCTCACCATGTACGAGGACGAAGACTATCTCATCCAGTGCCTCGAGGTCGGCGCCGCCGGCTACGTGCTGAAAGATACGCCCGCGCAGCAGCTCGTCACCGCCGTGAAAGACGTTTACAAAGGTGGGAAGTACCTGTCATCGCGGGTGCTGGGCAAGCTGGTCGAAGACTTCCGTGCGCGCGTGCGCGATACCAAGATGCGTCCCCGGATGTCCACCCTCACTCCGCGCGAGCGCGAGATCCTGAAACTGCTGGCGGAGGGCAATTCCGTCAAGGAGATCGCGGTGCTGCTCGGCCTGAGCGTCAAGACCATCGAGGCGCATAAGTTCAACCTCATGCGCAAGCTCGATATCCATAACAAGGCGCAGCTCGTGACCTACGCCATCCAGAAGAAGATCATCAAGATACCCGTGAACGGGTAAGCAACGGGGTGGGTCCGCGCCTTCCTCGGCGTGGAGAAGCGGCCGCCTCGCGCCGCGTGATGCGCTACCCAGTGACTGCCTAGGCGCCGGCGCAGTGTTTTCGATGATTCCTGACTATCGGGCTTTCGGCGCGGCTCAGCGGAGCAGCGCATCGTATCCGGCCTGCTCAAAGTGTCGATCGTGCGTGAGAACGGATCGAATGTCTTGCTCCTCCATGACCTGAAAGCTCACGCAGTCAGTCAGGCTCCAGTCCTTGTCCCTTGCCTGAGCGTAATATTGCAACCCACGATCGAATTGTTCGGGCGTTTGGGGCTCGATAATCACGTTCGCGTCTCGGCGAAGCCCTTCCACTGCGCCCGTGGCGGCCCCTCGCACCGCGGGACCGCCTCCGCTGAAGCTGTTTAACAACTCCACCAGCACCATCTCGGTGGTCAGGATCCGCGGCGCCCCCAGTTTGTTGGTTACGGCGACCGCTTTGGAATGCAGTTCATCTCGCGGATCAAGCAGCGCGATCCAGTAGCTGCTATCGGCGAAGACACGCATCATCGGTCGCCCTTCTTCGCCCCATAGAGGTAATGGTCGACCTCTTTCGACAAGTCGGATGGAAGTCGTTTCCAGTCTGCCTCGGGTACAAGCCGGGCCAGACTGGAAAATGCCTCGACCAGCGCGGTCAGCCCCGCCGGCGAGGGCTGGTCCGCCTCGACCACTGCACCTTCATGCGGGGCATAACGCGTCTCAAACCCCAACCTCTCCAGGATCGCCACCGCTTGGTGCGAGTTGGTCGGATCATTCGGCGGGACGCCCGCTGCCTCAAGGACCAAGGGGCGCGCTGGCAGCTCGCGGTCGTCCACGATGACTCTCCACTTGCCCATCTTCCGGGTCGACTTGAACCTGGAGGCAGCACGGATCACCTCCGCGCGGGTTAGCTCCTTCGGGTTTCGCATATGGCAGGACCCTCCAAAGTCAGAGTCTGCATTATAGTATTATTATACAACAACATATAATATTAGGTTTGCAGTGTAGGCTACACTCCGGCGCGGTCGGCCAGCGCCTTTAAATCAGGGACTTCCAAGTCAGGCTGCGCATCATTGGCCAACACCGCGCCGCGTCCACGGCGTGTGACGAGCACACTCTTGATCCCCATCTCGCGTGCCGGCGCGATGTCGTGGTGCCGGCTCTGTGCCACGTGCAGCACTTTCTCTTTCCCCACGCCCAGCCGCTCCAGCGCCACGCGGAAATTGTTCAGCGACGGCTTGTAGCTGCCCGCCTGCTGGGCGGTGATCACCGCATCGAAGGGGACACCCTCTGCACCCTCGAGCAGCTTCGCCGTCTGGGCGAAGAGATCGTCGTCGGTGTTCGAGATGATGGCCAGGCGGTAGCGCGATTTCAGCCGGCGGAGCGCCGCGACCGTGTCGGGGAATGGAGGCCACGCGCCGAGCGACTCAGGCAGGGAATCCATCTCCGCTTCCGTGGCAGCGAACCCTATCCGCTCGCCCATCCCGCGGACGACCTGGCGCAACACTTCGCGGTAGCGCAGATACGGTCCCGCTTCGATCCGCGCCTCGACCTCACCATAGAGTCCGAGCAACTCATCGTCGGAGAGCTCCTTGCCGTGCTTCGCGAGCAGTGGACGCAACGCGCCCAGGATACCCGTCTCCCAGTCGATCAACGTGCCGTAGCAATCGAAGGTCAGCACATCGAATTGGGAGAAGTCGAGGGACATAAAGAAAAGGCG